>NYWV01000072.1 GCA_002685195.1 Porticoccaceae bacterium | reverse complement strand
TGATCACAGTATGGGTAGCAACATTTCCAACTCTCTTTTTCGGGATGTGGAACATTGGATTTCAAGCAAATACCATCATGGCTGAGATGGGGATGGTTTCTCAGGAAGGTCTCCGTGGAATATTTATCGGACTCCTAGCTGGATATGATGCTAGCAGTATCTGGGACAATATGGTTCATGGTGCTGCCTACTTCCTACCGATCTATGCAACCACTTTTATTGTTGGTGGCATGTGGGAGGTACTCTTTGCAAGTGTTCGTGGCCACGAAGTTAATGAAGGCTTCTTTGTGACCTCTGTCCTTTTCGCCCTTTGCTGTCCTCCTGATCTGCCGTTGTGGATGGTCGCCTTCGGTATTAGCTTTGGGATTGTTATCGGAAAAGAGGTCTTTGGTGGTACGGGCAAAAATTTCCTAAATCCTGCACTAACTGGGCGAGCGTTTCTTTATTTTGCCTACCCGGCGTACATGAGCGGTGATGCTGTGTGGACAGCGGTGGATGGTTATACCGGAGCAACAATGCTGTCTGTTGCGGCTAACGGTGGCGTTGAAGCAATGGAGCAGAGCGTTTCTTGGATGCAATCCTTTATAGGCACAATCCATGGGTCCATCGGTGAAACATCTACCCTTGCAATCTTGATGGGCGGTGCGTTGTTACTTCTTACTAAAATAGCGTCGTGGAGAATTATCTTTGGGGTACTGTTAGGCTCTGCTTTATTAGCTAGCCTCTTCAATGCTATCGATTCGACCAATCCCATGTTTGCTTTGCCGTTTTACTGGCATTGGGTGATCGGAGGCTTTGCTTTCGGTGCCATTTTTATGGCGACTGATCCAGTCTCAGCTTCCATGACCAACAATGGCAAGTTTTGGTACGGAATGCTAATTGGCGTCATGGTTATTTTGATTCGCGTGGTTAATCCAGCGTTCCCTGAGGGAATGATGCTGGCGATTTTATTTGCCAATCTATTCGCACCATTGATAGACCATTTCGTTGTTAATGCGAATATCAAAAGGAGACTAGCTCGTGGCAAGTGAATCCGTGCAAAAAACCCTCGGNGTTGCCTTNGTTCTCTGCATTGTTTGCGCGGTGGTAGTGTCTAGTGCAGCAGTNATTTTGCGACCAACTCAAGANGAAAATAAATTACTTGATCTCAAAACAAATATTNTAGCCTCCGCTGGNCTTTTGCAGGTTGGTGTNGATGTTGAAAAGCAGTTTGAGCAAATTAGTACTCGTGTAGTAGATCTTNAAACTGGCCGATTTACTGANGCAATAGANCCAGTGACCTTCGATCAANGAANGTCATCTAAAGANCCTGCAATGTCTACCGCTCTAGATCCTTCNGAAGACTTGGCCAAAATTAAGCGGCGAGAAAATTACGCCACGGTCTACATCGTTGAAGGCGAGCAGGGTATTGAGAAGATAGTATTGCCCATTAAGGGTTATGGTCTCTGGTCNACTCTCTATGGGTTTTTGGCTCTTGAGTCGGATTTNCAGACTGTCGCCGGAATTGGGTTTTATGAACATGCCGAGACCCCCGGACTGGGCGGTGAAATCGANAATCCCAACTGGAAGGCAAGTTGGATTGGAAAGCAAGCTTATGATTCTGGTGTCATGGCAATCAGTGTTATCAAGGGTAAAGTTGATCTTACAAGGCCTGAGGGTGACTACCAGATAGACGGTCTTGCTGGGGCAACANTGACCACCCGAGGGGTTAATAATCTAGTGCAGTATTGGCTAGGTAAAGAGGGCTTTGAGCCGCTGATCGATTATTTAAAGTCAGGAGATGCATAATGGCCAATATTAAAAATACACTATTGGAGCCGGTAGTCACTAACAATCCCATTGCACTTCAAATATTGGGTATTTGTTCAGCCTTGGCGGTAACCTCAAGCATGAAGGTTTCCTTCGTCATGTGTATAGCGCTTACCGTGGTCTGTGCTTTTTCTAACTTTTTTGTGTCATCTATTCGNAATTATATTCCCAGCAGTATCAGAATTATCGTACAGATGATTATCATCGCTTCTTTGGTAATTGTGGTCGACCAAGTCCTTAAAGCAGTAGCCTATGATATTAGTAAGCAGTTATCAGTTTTTGTGGGATTGATTATTACAAACTGCATTGTAATGGGCCGCGCTGAAGCTTTTGCCATGAAAAATCCCCCTATCNCAAGNTTCCTTGATGGTATCGGCAATGGTTTGGGATACAGTGTAATTCTGATGATAGTGGCGTTCATTCGTGAACTATTTGGTGCCGGCACNCTCTGGGGATACGAGATTTTTCCAGCNGCCACNNATGGNGGTTGGTACGTTGCCAATGGCATGATGTTGATGCCCCCTAGTGCCTTTTTCTTGATTGGATTATTAATCTGGGCTCTAAGAAGTTGGAAGAAAACACAGGTAGAAAAGGCCGACTTCAAGATTACCCAAAACAGTCAACCGAGTGAGGTAGCGTGATGGAGTATTATCTCAGCTTACTCGTTCGTTCAATATTTATTGATAATATCGCTCTTAGTATGTTTCTGGGCATGTGTACGTTTATTGCGTTGTCGAAAAAAATAGATGCCGCGATTGGTTTAGGTATTGCCGTGATTGTCGTNCAGACGATCACCGTCCCAGTGAACAACTTGCTGTANAACTATCTTCTTGCCGATGGTGCTTTGGCCTGGGCTGGAATGCCTGATGTGAACCTCAGTTTCCTTGTGTTTTTGTGCTTCATTGGCGTGATTGCCGCCATTGTGCAGATTCTGGAAATGGTTCTGGATAAGTATGTACCAGCTCTATACAACGCCTTAGGGGTATTTTTGCCTCTGATTACGGTGAATTGCGCCATTCTTGGTGGTTCGCTGCTCATGCAAGAGCGTGGATATGACTTTGCCGAGAGCGTCGTGTTTGGGTTTGGTTCAGGTATGTCTTGGGCTCTTGCGATCGCAGTACTAGCCGGCATTCGAGAAAAGTTAAAATATAGTGATATTCCAGAAGGCTTGCAGGGCTTAGGCATCGTATTTATTACTGTGGGATTAGTGTCCTTGGGCTTCATGTCCTTTGGNGGTATCGATCTTTGAAGATGGAGAAATAACTGAGTATGAATGCTCAATTTGAAATTATTCTTGGCGTAGGAATGTTCACTACTGTGATTCTAGCGTTGGTTGCCTTTATTTTAGTGGCACGCAGCAAGTTAGTGTCATCAGGTAGTGTCAACATCGAAATAAATGGTGAAAAAACTATTACCGTGCCAGCGGGCGATAAGTTGTTACAAACANTGTCTGCGGCAGNNTTATTTTTACCGTCAGCTTGTGGCGGTGGTGGTAGTTGCGCCCAATGTAAGTGCGTTATTAATGANGGNGGTGGCTCCATGCTGCCAACAGAAGAAGGGCACTTCACTCGTCGTGAAGCTGCTGAAGGCTGGCGTTTATCGTGCCAGGCTCCTGTGAAACAAGACATGAAGGTGCAGGTGCCGGAAGAGGTATTTGGTGTAAAGCGATGGGAGTGTGTTGTCGAGTCTAATCCTAATGTTGCCACCTTTATTAAAGAATTAACNCTGAAGTTGCCAGAAGGCGAGGATGTTGCGTTCCGCGCTGGCGGTTATGTGCAGCTTGAGTGTCCACCGCATCACATTAAGTACTCTGACTTTGATATCGAGCCTGAATACCGAGGAGACTGGGAGCACTTTAACTTCTTTGAACACGAATCAGAGGTCAAAGAGCCGGTGATACGCGCCTACTCTATGGCCAATTACCCTGATGAAAAAGGTGTTGTTAAATTTAATATTAGAATAGCCACGCCGCCGCCACGATCTACGGGTATTGTTCCTGGCCAGATGTCATCCTATGTGTTCAGNTTAAAGCCTGGAGATACTATTTCTGTGTACGGCCCCTTTGGCGAGTTTTTTGCCAAAGATACCGCTAGTGAGATGGTGTTTATCGGTGGTGGGGCTGGAATGGCCCCGATGCGCTCCCATATCTTTGACCAACTAAAGCGTCTTAAGTCCGATCGTAAGATTAGCTTTTGGTATGGTGCTCGATCGCTTCGCGAATGTTTTTATGATGATGATTACGACATGTTAGCGTCTGAGAATCAGAATTTTGATTGGCATCTAGCCCTCTCAGACCCTCAGCCAGAAGATAACTGGGAAGGTTATACTGGATTCATTCACAATGTTTTGTTTGAGCAATACCTAAAGGACCATGAAGCACCTGAAGATTGCGAATATTACATGTGTGGTCCTCCNATGATGAATGCGGCTGTGGTCAAGATGCTCAGTGATCTCGGCGTGGAAAAGGACAATATTTTTCTTGATGATTTTGGTGGCTAAAGCAACAAAGAGANTTTCGCTATCGGGACTAATTAAAGCCTCGGGTNCGCNTATTTTTGGATTGTTCGCTATGACAGCGATGCTGCTAACTGGTTGCGGTTTCGGTCCAGAAATCATCAAAATCTCCGGCACAAAGATGGGTACGAATTACACAGTGACCGTGGTTGCCGATCAGCCAGCTCCTGATAATCTTGAGGAGTTGATTGAGGCTGAATTGAATAGAGTCGACCAGTCGATGTCTACCTATAAATCGGATTCTGAGATTAGTCAGTTCAACGCTCTAGCAGTTAACAAAGAGCTTGGGGTTTCAACGGACTTCTACAAAGTCCTAAAAGTTTCTGAGGTAGTTTGGGCCGCAAGCGGTGGTGCTTTTGAGCCTACCGTCGCGCCTCTGGTCGATTTGTGGGGTTTCGGCCCTACACGCAGAAAAGATGAACTTCCTGACCCGGACGTTATTGCNGATCACTTATTGGGGCTTGGTCTTGATGCGATTAAATTGCGNAGGGAAGGGGACCGNNAATTTGTCAGTAAAACACGGCCAGTCCAGCTGGATCTGTCTGCGGTGGCCAAAGGATACGCTGTAGATTTAGTGGCTGACCTCCTGGAGATGA
The DNA here is from genome assembly GCA_002685195.1 of Porticoccaceae bacterium. Lineage (GTDB taxonomy): Bacteria > Pseudomonadota > Gammaproteobacteria > Pseudomonadales > Porticoccaceae > HTCC2207. The sequence continues at coordinate 3,682 of NYWV01000072.1, read as the reverse complement.
ATGCCTTGCCGGACTATCTGGTAGAGGTGGGTGGAGAGATGCGAGTCAGTGGCTCTAATCCTGATGGACAACCATGGCGGCTGGCTATAGAGACTCCGACGTNAGTGAGTCAGGTGCAAGAAGTATTGGCACTATCTGGTGGTGCTGTAGCAACTTCAGGTGATTACCGTAATTATTTTGAGTATGAGGGCGCTCGGTACTCCCATACCCTTGACCCACGGTCGGGCTACCCGATCAACCATGGCTTGGCGTCAGTNACTGTGTTATCTGATACCTGTGCTGAAGCTGATGCTTGGGCAACAGCATTGATGGTGATGGGTNCGCATGAAGGAATGCAACTTGCCAACCAATTAGGCTTGTCTGTTTACATGATTTCGCGAGTGAAGAGTGGTTTTGAAANATCCATTAGTGAGACTTTTGANGGTATTGAGAAGTTATCACTAGAAGACGGTAAATCTNCAGAGATATAAAATGGCAGAAATTATCTTGGCTGTAATAATATTTGGGCTCCTAGTGGCTGCCATGTCAGTCGGTGTACTCATGGGAGGAAAACCTATTTCAGGTTCTTGTGGTGGCGTTGGCGCTGCTTTAGGCGAAGAAAATTACACCTGTGATATCTGTGGCGATGACCCAAATAAGTGTGANGAGCAAGCCTCCATTGAGACACAGGCCTACAATGCAATGGAAGCACAACANAAGAGTNTTTAACGATGGCTGATTTTTCCTACGANTTAGTTGTAATTGGCAGTGGTCCTGCCGGNGAAGGNGCGGCAATTAATGCAGTGAAACAAGGCTTACGTGTGGCCGTAGTTGATGACAAATTACTGCCTGGTGGTAACTGCACTCATTTGGGTACCATCCCCTCGAAAGCGCTACGACACTCTGTGCGTCGCATGATGCAGTACAATAATATGCCTCTTTTCCGATCCATCGGAGAACCGCGCTGGTTTTCATTCCCAGAGATGATGAAAGCCGCGGATGATGTGATTACAAAGCAAGTTGAAGGTCGTACTAAAGGATATGCGCGTAATCGAGTCCAAATTCATAACGGCCATGCTAGTTTTACCAACGAGAATCAAATTTCAGTGGTTGGCAAAGATGGAAAAATTCTTTCTATCGCCAGTAAGTTCTTCCTAATAGCCACGGGGTCTAGCCCATACCGACCAGAGGATATTGATTTTGATAATCCCTGTGTTTTTGACAGTGACACTATTTTAGATCTCGATAGCTCCCCAAGAAATATTATTATTTATGGCGCAGGTGTGATTGGCTGTGAGTACGCCTCGATTTTTTCAGGTCTAGACACTCGAGTAGATCTTGTTAATACCCGAGAGTGGTTGATGAGCTTTCTTGATGACGAGATCTCTGATGCATTGAGTTATCATCTGCGAGACTTAAATGTCATGGTGCGCCACAATGAAGAATATGAGCGAGTAATNGCCAATGACAGTGGCGTTACCTTGGAACTCAAGTCCGGAAAGCGCATCCACGCGGAAGCATTGCTGTGGTGTAACGGTCGTACCGGTAACACCAAGTTTCTAGGTCTAGATAAAATTGGCATTGAAGCCGATGAGCGCGGCCAGCTAGCCGTTAATGACGATTATCAGACCTCTGTGCCCAATATTTATGCGGTTGGCGANGTTATAGGCTGGCCATCATTGGCTGGAGCNGCCTATGANCAGGGTAGAGCGGCTGCTTCCCATATGTGTGATATGGATGACCAATACCGAGTCAAAGATGTTGCCACGGGAATCTGGACGATTCCAGAAATTAGTTTTGTCGGTAAAAATGAAAGTGAACTGACCGAGCAAAAGATTCCCTACGAGATTGGCCGTGCCTACTTTAAAGATACTGCTCGGGCGCAAATACATGACGAAGAAGTCGGCATGTTAAAAATCCTCTTCCACCAAGATACCCTAGAGATTCTTGGAATTCACTGCTTCGGAGCNGAGGCNGCAGAGATNATTCATATTGGTCAAGCCATCATGAATCAAAAAGGTGAAGCTAATACCCTCAAGTATTTCTTGAGTACCACTTTTAACTATCCGACCATGGCTGAAGCCTATCGAATTGCCTCAATGAATGGCCTAAATCGGATCAGTCGAGAGCACCGCCATTTTGAGGATAAGCAACGCTAGGGTCCTTGATTTCTGAAGTGTCATGTTGATCGGTAAAATAATGTCGGCTTGAGAAGGCTGNGAGTTGTTTGTGCTCTGGCTTTCAGGTTTAATCTCTTCATGCTTAAAAATCTCCCATTCTTTATTGGTTACCGATACACGCGCAGTAAGCGCAGAGAAGGCTTTGTTTCCTTTATTTCAGGATTTTCACTCTGTGCAATGGCATTGGGNGTGGCCGCGNTGATCATTGTTTTNTCCATCATGAACGGTTTTGACAAAGAAATAAAAGACCGACTTCTTAAAGTAGTGCCCCATGTNACNGTATCTGAGACTCAGGGTGTGACAGNCGAGNAACTNCAAAATATCNANACGATGCTNGCTGATGATGAGGCNNTAAGNNATGTCATCCCTATGGTACAAAGTTTTGTGATGTTGTCTTATAAACAAGAACAGGTCGGCGTTGCGTTGCAGGGAATTGACCCTATATGGCCCACAGCTGAGCTTTTGGCAGACAACATGATTAGTGGCTATGTACAACAGTTAGAGCCGGGTGACTTTAGTATTATTCTTGGTAGCCAAATAGCACGAAAGATGAATTTGTTTGTGGGGGATAAAGTGCAGATTACCTTGCCGCAGGTAAGTGTCACACCTGTAGGGGTTTTTCCACGTAGTAAGCGAGCCACGGTGTCTGGCATCTTCAAGGTGGGTGCTCAAGTGGATAGTTCGGTGGCGTTTGTTCATCAAAGTGATGCGCGCAAGTTATTGAGATTAGGTGAGAATTTTCAAGGTTTTCAGGTGCAATTTAATGATGCTTATACGGTTGATGGTTGGATAGCCGGGAGAGGTAAACTCCTTTTTCCCAATGTTAAATGGCGCCCGTGGACAGGTGCCATGGGTGCTTTGTTTCAAGCGATGCGCATGGAAAAAGTGGTTGTAGGCCTCTTGCTTTCAGTCATTATTGCAGTGGCAGCATTTAATGTTATTGCAAGCCTAGTGCTGATGGTTGCCGACAAGCGAAAGGATATTGCGGTGATCAGAACCATGGGAGCTAATTCAAGTTTGGTGACTAAGATATTTATTGTACAAGGCATGTCCGTAGGCGCTATCGGCACTGCAATTGGCTGCGTGTTCGGATGTTTGGCGGCTTTCTATATTGGTGACATTGTTGCAGTAATTGAAAAGGTATCTGGAGTCTATATGTTTGATCCGAGTGTTTATCTTATAAGTGCCTTACCCTCAGAAATTATTTTCAGTGATGTGGCTTTGGTGGTATGTAGTGCGTTGCTGGTCAGTTTTTTAGCGACTCTTTACCCTGCCTGGCGCGCAGGACAAATATTGCCTGCGGAGGCTTTACGTTATGACCAATAGTTCGGTATTAGTGGCTTCTGATGTAAACCGCAGCTATCAGCAGGGAGAGGAGATCCTTCCTGTTCTGTCGGGCCTGAACCTAACGATCAACCGCGGAGAAAAGGTAGCTGTGGTTGGAGTATCTGGATCAGGCAAAACAACGCTTTTAAATCTGTTGGGGGGTCTAGATGACCCGACTCATGGAACCATCTCGGTGT
>NYWV01000071.1 GCA_002685195.1 Porticoccaceae bacterium | reverse complement strand
CTCATTAATATTTCTAAAATTACCCTCATGGGGTTGATGCTTCTGGTATACATGCTGGGTTAGGCCAGTCAGGTGCTCTTCGCCAGGACCTACCATTAATAGCGTACCGCCGGGTCTTAAAACTCGTGCGGTTTCAATGGGGCAAAGGGGCGAAAATACGGATAGGGCCGTATCTATACTGTCGCTGAAAAGTGGAAGCTGATAAGCGCTGTCTACGACTAGCTGAGCCTTGAATTTGCGTTTAGCCGCCTGTCGCACACCATTTTTGGCGATATCTACGCCTATTAGCTCAATGGGTGTTTTGTCTTGATTGGCGATGGTGCTGAGCTTCTCCAAGTAATAACCCTCACCGCAGCCGATATCTAAAATCTTCTGGAGCGAACCTGAGTGATTATTGAGTAACATTGAGGAGATAGAATCAGCAAGAACACAATAGTAACCCGCGTTAAGGAAACGCTGGCGACTTTTCACCATTAAGTCATTATCACCAGGGTTTTTGCTGCGTTTCTTTTGAGCAAGGTGCAAATTAATGTAGCCCTCGCGGGCTACATCGAAGCTGTGATTATTGTTACATTGAAAAACTTTTGAGCTGTGATCTGCCGTTTCAAGTAGGCTATCGCAGCTAGGGCATTTTAGAGCAATGGTAGACCCTTGTTGATTGTCTAGAATAAGCCGACAACCTCACCGTTATGATCAACATCAATGTTATTTGCAGCAGGAACCCTCGGAAGGCCAGGCATGGTCATAATATCNCCNCANACCACTACAATAAAGCCAGCNCCAGCNGAAAGTCTNACCTCACGGATTGCCATAACATGATTATCAGGCGCACCTTTTAAATTTGGATCTGTAGAAAAGCTGTACTGACTCTTCGCAATACACACAGGGAAGTGACCATANCCCGAATNTTGAAGAGACTGGATCTGATCTCGAATCTTTTGATCGGCAATAATGTCNTCTGCTCTGTAAAGTCGAGTGGCGATAGTTTTGANCTTGTCCCAAATTGGCATCTCATCAGGATATAGCGGTGCAAAATTAGCATGGCCTCCATCCACTAGTTCAACCACCTCATGGGCAAGAGCCTCTGTTCCCGCACCACCATCNGACCAATGNGTGCANTCAACAGCNTTGACGCCATTNGCTGCTGCAACTTTTTCAATCATTTCAACTTCGGCATCGGTATCGGTAACAAAACGGTTAATAGCCACAACAACAGGAACGCCAAATGATTTTACATTTTCAATATGTCGCACTAGGTTGCTACAGCCTTCCTTTAGGGCTTCAACATTTTCTTCACCCAGATCATCTTTACCGACGTTACCGTGCATTTTAAGTGCACGCACGGTAGCNACAATAACAGCAGCATCTGGATTCAATCCAGCGCTTCGACACTTGATATTAAAGAACTTTTCAGCACCTAAATCGGCACCAAAACCAGCTTCGGTAACAACATAGTCAGCCATCTTCAANCCTGCTTTAGTGGCGATAACTGAGTTACACCCGTGAGCTATATTAGCAAACGGACCACCGTGAATAATCGCAGGGTTATTTTCAAGGGTCTGCACTAAATTAGGCGACAGCGCGTCTTTTAGCAACACNGCCATNGCACCAATTCCTTTGATCTCACTGGCCAAAATAGGTTGATGATCTCTNGTGTAAGCTACAACAATTTTCTCTAAGCGTGCTTTTAAGTCGTCCAGATCATTTGCCAGGCAGAAAATAGCCATAATTTCAGAGGCTACCGTAATGTCATAACCGTCTTGGCGAGGAAAACCATTGCCAGGACCGCCAAGACCGCAGGCAATGTTACGCAAGGCACGATCGTTCATGTCAATAACGCGCTTCCACTGAACTCTGCGAGCATCGATTTCAAGACTATTACCCCAATGAATATGGTTATCTAGCAGAGCTGAAAGTAAGTTATGGGCGGCACCAATCGCATGAAAGTCACCCGTAAAGTGAAGATTAATGTCCTCCATAGGAACAACCTGAGCATATCCACCACCGGCGGCTCCGCCTTTCATTCCAAAGCAGGGCCCTAGGCTTGGTTCACGCAGACAAACAATAGACTTTTTACCAATCTTATTTAGCGCATCTGTCAGCCCCACTGAGGTGGTTGTTTTTCCTTCACCTGCGGGAGTGGGTGTAATGGCGGTTACCAAGATGAGCTTACCATCCGGCCGATCACTTAGCGTGGATAGATACTCAGGATCGATCTTCGCTTTGGTTTTGCCATAGGAAATTATCGCGGACTCTGGAATGTCCAGTTTTTCAGCGACTTCGCTAATCGGTTTCATCGTCGCATTACGTGCGATTTCAATATCACTCATTATTATTTCCTTCTCTGTACTGGCCATAATTTTAGTTGGCACATCTTCCGTAAAGCCCGCCAACATTGGATTTCTAAGACCGTCAATTGCTGTCTCAAAAACGACTCACCTAAATGCCCTTTTTAAGGCTTTTTTTGGTGGCGCTTTCAGATACACAACTGTCGTAACTGTGCCCTATCAGATATGATTTTGGCAGTTACACTTCCGAGATGCAAAGAGGGTCTTTAAACGATTAATTTGAGATGTCAGTATGAAGAAGAATGCGCGCGTAGTAGTAGTTGGTGGTGGAGTTGTTGGTGTTAGCACACTCTATCATCTGGCGAAGAAAGGTTGGACTGATGTAGTCCTGGTTGAACGTAAGGAATTGACCTCTGGCTCAACTTGGCATGCGGCAGGGTTGCTGCCATTGTTTAATATGAGTTATTCGGTTGGCAAATTGCATCAGTATTCGGTGAATTTTTACCACGAGTTAGAGAAAGAAACGGAGCAGAACGTTGGTTTTAGTGTGGTCTCAAACATTCGTCTAGCCTCAACCGAGGATCGAATGGACGAGTATCGCTACTACGCTGGTGTAGCTCAGACTGTCGGTGTGGAAGTCAACTTCTTGACACCGGAGCAAGTCAAAGAGGCATGGCCCATGTGTAATACTGAGGGGTTAATTGGTGCTATCCAGCATCCTGACGATGGCTATATTCAGCCGGCTGATCTTACTCAGGCTTTGGCTAAAGGNGCNCGTTCGCGCGGNGCTGAGATCTATCGTAATACCGCTGTATTNGATCTTGAGCAGCAGTCAGATGATAGCTGGATAGTTAAAACAGACAAGGGTGACATANATTGTGAGCATGTCGTTGCCTGTACAGGTAACTTTGCNCGCAAAACNGGCGAAATGGTCGGCTTAGATATNCCCGTNATNCCCGTGGANCATCAATACATCGTTACNGATCCTCANCCAGAGATACTCAAGCGCAAGGCCGCCGGTTTGCCTGAGCAGGCAGTGCTGAGGGATTCTGATGCGGGTTATTACCTTCGTGAAGAAGCAGGNGGCATGATTCTAGGTCCTTACGAAGAGAATGCNCCCTGTTGTTATGTAGACGGCCCNAGTGCCGAGTCAGAGTATGAGCTATTTAANGGTGANTTAGATCGNCTAATGCCTCATGTTGAAGCTTGNATGGAGCGTGTTCCAGCATTTGCAGAAGTTGGCGTCAAAACAATTTATAACGGTGCTATTGCCTACACGCCAGATGGCAACCCGATTGTTGGCCCCGCTTGGGGATTGAAAAATTTCTGGCTAAATGAAGGTCATAGTTTTGGTATTACTGCCGCCGGTGGTGCCGGATGGCAATTGGCCGAATGGATAGTGGATGGAGAGCCCACAGTCGACATGATGGGTGTTGATCCGCGCCGATTTGGCCCCTATGCCACCCGTGGTTATTTGCGTAGCAAAAATGAAGAAGCCTACGATCACGTGTTCAAAAATCACTACCCCGATGAAGAGCGCAGCGCGGCAAGACCNCTTAAAACAGCACCCTGTTATGATCGAATGAAAGNCTTGGGAGCAGTATTTGGCAGTGTTTATGGTTGGGAGCGTCCCAACTGGTTTGCGCCTCCAAATTATGCCCTGACAGAGCAAGAGCTTAATAAAGATGACACCCTGTGGAATAAAAACCATTCCACAGCNCTATCTGATGGCCGCATTGTTGAAAAAAACTCGTTCCGTCGATCCAACTACTTTGATTTTGTTGGTAATGAATGCCGTCATGTCCATGAAAAAGTAGGGTTGCTTGACATGTCTGCTTTTTCAAAAGCCACCGTGTCCGGAGCTGGTGCAGAGGCGTGGTTAAACAGCATTGTGGCTAACAATGTTCCCAAGGCCATTGGACGGATCGGTCTATGTCATATGCTTTCGCTCAATGGCGGAGTGCGGGCAGAATTCACCATCTATAAGCGTGCAAAAAATAGTTATTACTTGGTGTTTGCTGGTGCAAATGAGCGTCATGATTGGGATTACCTAACTAAGCTAGCACCTAAAGATGGTTCAGTTCAATTACAAAAGATAACCACCCAAATGGGTGTTTTGGTCTTAGCTGGCCCCAAGTCGCGTGAGGTCTTACANAAACTGACAGATACCGANTTGTCTAATGATAAGTTCAAGTGGCTNACGGGCAAGCCGATCAATGTTGGTTATGCTCAGGCAGAGGCCCTGCGGGTAAACTTCGTTGGCGAATTGGGATGGGAGCTCCATCATCCAATCGAGATGCAAAACTATATTTTTGATGAATTAATGAAGGCTGGTGCTGAGTTTGATATCAAGCCTTTTGGNATACGCGCAATGGACTCCATGCGACTGGAGAAATCCTATCGTTTAATTCCCCGAGAAATGTCNATTGAATATGCTGCTTTAGAGTCAGGACTAGATCGGTTTGTGAAGCTGGATAAAGAATGTGATTTTGTAGGTAAGACCGCCCTATTAGATTGGCAAAAGCGTGGGTTCGTTAATAGTTTTGTNACCCTGGAAGTTCATGATGTTGAGGATGCTGATGCTCGGGGGTCTGAAGGTTTGTATAAGGACGGTGAGCTTGTTGGTCGAGCGACATCTGGCGGATTTGGATTTCGCGTGAATAAGTCCCTAGCNCTAGGTTTAGTGCAGGTAGCCTACGGGGTAGAGGGAACAGAATTGGAAATTGAAATACTCGGAAAACGTCGACGCGCCACCGTGATTTCTGAATCAGCCTTTGACCCGGATAATGCGGCTCTAAGAAGCTGATTTANGGGCTCTTTAAAGTTGTCGTGACCGTATATGCTTAGGTCGCAAAATTGTATGCGATGGGTGNTAAAGAAGCACAGACTGCGCCCATTGCTTTCACTGCTTAAAGAGGGTGGCTTTAGCCCTTATTGGATTGACTATTATGACTGAACGAACAGGTAGAAGAAGANCAGGTAGAGAAGGTGGCGGACGAGAAGGGCGTCGCGAAGCTCGCGCTAATGCTGTGGCTAAAACAGTTCCCTTTATCGAGCGCAAAATTCCTTACCTAGAGTATCTCTCCGAAGAAAGCCTTCAACTGATTGAAGATAATGCTGACATNTTGTTGGAAGAGATTGGCATAGATTTTCTTGATGACCCTGAAGCGTTAGAGATGTGGAAGGACGCTGGTGCCGATGTTCAAGGCACGCGAGTTCGATTTCCCAAAGGCCTCTGTCGATCGCTCATTCAAGCCAGTGCTCCAAAAGAGTATGTGCAACATGCTCGTAATCCAGAGCGCAGCACCATCATAGGCGGTAAGCGGACGGTGCTCGTGCCGGCCTACGGTTCTCCTTTTGTGCATGACTTGGACCAAGGTCGCCGTTACGCAACGATTGAAGATTTCAAAAATTTCGTTAAATTAGCTTACATGGCGCCAGATATTCACCACTCTGGAGGCACAGTTTGTGAGCCCGTAGATCTGCCCGTGAACAAACGTCATTTTGACATGGTCTATACACACTTTAAGTATAGTGATAAGCCTCTAATGGGTTCAGTCACTCACTTTGAGCGTGCCCAAGATACAGTGGACATGGCAAAGTTGGTGTTTGGCGATGAATTTGTTGATCAGAATTGTGTACTCACCAGCTTAATCAATGTGAATTCACCAATGACTTATGATGCGACAATGCTTGGATCTCTAAAGGTGTATGCCCGCAATAATCAAGCTACAGTTATTTCACCATTTATTTTGGCCGGTGCAATGTCGCCGGTTACCGCAGCTGGAACTGTCACCCAAATTTTAGCAGAAGCAATGGCTGGAATAGCCTTCACCCAGCTGTGCCGACCAGGTGCTCCGGTTGTATTTGGAACCTTCGCTGCTGCGGTGTCTATGGCGTCAGGAGCCCCTACCTTTGGTACGCCAGAGCCTAGTCAAATACTTTATGCAGCGGCTGCTCTAGCGCGGCGATTAGGCGTACCTTTCAGAAGTGGAGGTGGTCTATGTGGGTCTAAATTACCTGACGCACAGGCCGCATATGAGGCAGCGAATACACTGCAGACGGCATCCCTAGCGGGTGTAAACTTTATGCTCCATACCGCTGGATGGCTTGAGGGTGGCTTAGCGATGGGCTATGAAAAATTCATCATGGATTGTGATCAAGCAAGCATGATATCTGTACTATTGGGTGGCATGGACATGTCTGAGAATGGTCAAGCCTTCGATGCATTTCGAGAAGTAGGCCCAGGTAAGCACTATCTTGGATCTGCTCATACTCTCAAAAATTTTGAAACCGCATTTTATCGATCTACTGTGGCGGATAATAATAGTTTCGAACAATGGACCGCCGATGGCGCCTTAGATTCAGCTCAGCGGGCTAATGGTTTATGGAAAAAAATGCTTAACGATTATCAGCCACCAGCGATGGACCCAGCTGTTGATGAAGCATTACTTGATTTCATTGCACGACGCAAAAACTCATATGCTGACCGAGACTACTAAACACCTATTGGGGGTTGTGAACTATGTCTGATGAAGAAGATATCATATTAGCCGAATTACCTGACGATGAACTGGTATTGCAGATGCACGATGATCTCTACGATGGTTTAAAAGAAGAGATTATGGAAGGTACAGATATTCTATTGGCCCGAGGCTGGTCAGCTGAGCGAGTCCTAGGAGAAGCTCTGGTGGACGGTATGACTGTTGTCGGAATAGATTTCCGAGACGGTATTCTGTTTGTTCCCGAGGTGTTGCAT
>NYWV01000016.1 GCA_002685195.1 Porticoccaceae bacterium | reverse complement strand
GGCAAAACAACGCTTTTAAATCTGTTGGGGGGTCTAGATGACCCGACTCAGGGAACCATCTCGGTATGCAGTAAAAACTGGGAGACGCTTAATCCGTCTGAGCGAGCAAAGTGGCGCAATCAACATATTGGCTTTGTGTATCAATTTCATCATCTTTTAGGGGAGTTTTCCGCTCTTGAAAATGTTGCCTTGCCGCTACTGATTGGAGACTGTTCAGTGAGCGAAGCAGAGCGTAGCGCAACTCTTTTACTTCAAAGAGTTGGCCTTGGTGCTCGATTAAATCATCACCCAGGAGAATTATCTGGAGGTGAACGTCAGCGAGTTGCTGTGGCTCGGGCATTGGTCACGGAGCCCTCTGTTGTATTGATGGATGAACCAACAGGGAACCTAGACCCGCACACGGCGAGTGAAATGTTAGCGCTGTTAATCGAGCTTAATCAGTCTCTGAATATTTCTTTTGTATTAGTCACCCATGACAAAAACATAGCCTCACAGATGGACCGCACGGTGACTTTAGTCAATGGTCAATTGACTGACTCGGACGGCACTCTTGTTTAAGCCTGTTTCAATTTTTATTGGGTTGCGCTACTTTTTCTCAGGAAATCGTTCAAATCTGTTAGTGTCTTTTATTTCTTTATTAGCCATTGCAGGTCTAGTGCTTGGGGTGGCTTTGTTAGTAATTGTGTTATCGGTAATGAATGGATTTGATCGGGAGTTACGCAACAATATTTTATCTGTTGTTCCCCACGTTCAACTGATTCACCAAGTCGGGGTTGATAACTGGCAATCTGAACAGCAAGTAATCAGTCAGCTTAAACAGGTTACCGAAGCTACACCTTACAACGAGGTGAAAGGACTCCTTAATCGGCGCCAAATAGCCCGCCCAATACAGCTATTGGGCCTGTCTTCAGAGTTTTTACCCGCAGGATTGGGTTCAGTACTTGATAACTATCATTTGAGTGTCCCAACTGTTGGCCAGCTGTTGCTGCCTGAAGTTCTTGCGGAATTTTTAAATGTCGAGGTTAACCAATCAGTATCGGTGATTATTCCCTCAGGTTCAGAAGGCTCGACCACAGTACATCCATTTACTGTAAGCGGTATTTTTGCCACACACACTGAGCTCGATCAATCTTTAGCTATTGCATCTCTAGAGCAAGTAGCNCAGATTGCAGGNACCCCNGGGCAGGTATTGGGGTTTCGTTTGCAGGTTGAAGACCAGTTTAATGCCCGTAATATTGGGTTTGATGTCATTAAGCAACTGCCTTTTGGTTATGGGTTTCGCGACTGGTTTCAGACCCATGGCAATCTTTACCAAGCCATTCAGTTATCGCGTAACCTGGTTGGGTTACTGATATTTCTAATTGTTGCTATCGCTGCATTTAATGTTATTTCGATGTTGATGATGTCGGTGATTAATAAACGTAAAGATATAGCGATCTTACAGACATTAGGACTTTCCCAAGGATCCATCGTTAGACTGTTTTTAATGCAAGGATCTATGATCGGGTTCTTTGGTATCAGTATCGGTGTTATTTTGGGGATTGTGGGCTGTTACTGGATCGCAGACCTGATTGGTTGGCTTGAATCTCTTTTGGGCATGACGTTCTTGGATACGTCTATTTATCCAATCGATTACATACCAGTGGACTTACGCTGGGGTGACGTAACAACAATTGCCACTGTGGCCTTAATATTAAACGTGTTGGCTACCATTTATCCTGCTCTGCGTGCCAGCCGCACAGTGCCTGCTGAAGAATTACGTTACGAGTAATTGCTACTCATTTTTGTTTTTTAGCTTGGCGTATGTCTTTTCTATGTTCCCAATCTTTAATCACTTTCCACCGCCACAAAAATAGCACTAAGAAGTAACCGATAGATGCCAGCACTGTGCCGGCGAGAATACTGCCAACAAATAATGGCAGTAAGATTTCCGAGCCTAATTGTGAAAACCACTCCCAGCTTAGAGTGACTGAAAAATCACCCAGTGTGGTACCTAAAATATAGGACCCTAATTTGTAGGTTAGGTAGAACATGGGTGGAATAGTCAACGGATTACTCATCCAAATAATCACCATAGCTAAGGGCAAGTTAGCCCCCAGCCAGAAACACATGGCAATTACCATTAATGTTTGTATGGGAATTGGAACAAATGCACAGAAAATACCAATAAATACCGCGAGTGATACTGAGTGTCGATTGAGATGAAGTAGATTTGGATCCTGTGGGAGCGAGCGAATCCAACCCAACGAGGGCCTGTTGAGCAGCTCCTTAATGTCTGGTAAAAAACGGCGGATTGTTTTGCGTGGCATAGAACGCTCGTTTTAACTTATCCCGATAGTTTTATTATGCCTTTAACGACCAGCAGGAACTAGTGGAAAAAGCGCCTAAAATCGGACTTATTTGGAATTGCGTTATACAATGCACCAAAGCGTAGCGCAGCACGTAGTAACCTAATTTGGATAAAGCAATTGACTAGTAATAAACAGCCGGCACTCTCAATAAAAAACTTAACTAAAGTCTATGATGACTCTTTTAAGGCTCTTAAAGGAATTGACTTAGATGTTGCCAAGGGTGACTTTTTTGCCTTGCTTGGGCCAAACGGAGCAGGTAAATCAACGACAATTGGCATTATTTGTTCATTGGTCCGAAAGACCTCTGGGACTGTGACTATTTTCGGTCATGATGTTGATGAAGATTTTTCTACTGCAAAGCAATTTGTAGGTGTTGTGCCTCAGGAATTCAACTTTAATCAGTTTGAAAAACCCATTGATATACTGGTTGCTCAGGCGGGATATTTTGGAATTAAGGCAGATGTGGCCTTACAGCGAGCAGAGAAGTATCTAAAGCAGTTGGGTCTTTGGGAGCGACGCAGCGATCTTTCAAGAAATCTATCTGGTGGAATGAAGCGTCGGTTAATGATTGCACGAGCGCTGATTCATGAGCCCAAATTATTAGTACTAGATGAGCCTACCGCCGGAGTTGATATTGAATTGCGGCGCTCAATGTGGGAGTTCCTGCAAGAGATAAACAAACAAGGCACAACCATTATCCTCACCACACATTATTTAGAAGAGGCTGAAAGTTTGTGTCGCAATATCGCGATTATCGACCATGGTACTATCGTGCAAAATACGAGCATGAAAGCACTATTAAAGGAGTTAAACCGCGAGACCTTTGTGTTAGATATCCGCGAAGAACTAAAGGTTTGTCCTGTTGTAGCTGATTACCCGATTACACTGGTTGAGAATCATAGTATTGAGGTTGAGGTGTTGAAGACTCAGTCGATCAATCGCCTGTTTGCCGCACTAAGCGAGCAGGATATTCATGTTGTTAGTATGCGTAACAAAACTAATCGTTTAGAAGAGTTGTTTTTTGATATGGTTGAGAAGAATTTGATCGAAGGTGATGGGGAGAAGAACGATGAATAGCCATCAGAAATGGGTTGCCTTTGATACTATTTTGCGTCGAGAAATTAGACGGTTCATGCGTATTTGGCCCCAGACCTTGCTCCCTCCGGTGATAACCATTGTTTTATATTTCGTTATTTTTGGTCAGCTTATAGGGTCGCGAATTGGCACTATGTCAGGATTGCCATATATTCAGTTCGTTGCACCAGGCNTAATTATGATGTCGGTGATTACGAACTCATACTCCAACGTAGTATCATCNTTTTTCGGCTCTAAGTTTCAGCGTAATATTGAAGAGTTACTGGTGTCACCTACACCTAACTGGATTATTCTACTGGGNTATGTNGCAGGAGGTATGTGTCGTGGATTGGGCGTGGGTTCCATCGTGACNTTGTTGTCTNTNTATTTTGCGGACTTTAGTATTCACAGCTTGCCNGTGACCATTGGNATTGTATTGATGACATCCCTGATGTTCTCTCTTGCAGGACTGATTAACGCAATATTTGCTGCTAACTTTGATGATATCTCTATTATTCCTACCTTTGTACTGACTCCTCTTACTTATCTTGGAGGAGTCTTTTATTCTATCGAGCTACTGAGTGATTTTTGGCGTAATTTGTCAATGATCAACCCAGTTCTATATATGGTGAATGCCTTTAGATATGGGCTAGCAGGAATTACTGATATTAATATTGTGTGGTCATTTTCTATGGTTGGACTGTTTTCCCTTGTGTTGTTTTTTAGCGCTCTACGACTATTGGAAAAGGGCTCAAGGCTGCGTAGCTGATGGCTAATTATTCTGATACAGGATTGGGAAAACAGANTNCTTACANTGATCNATACGATGTATCGCTATTGCAGCCAATTTCGCGCTCCAAGGCTCGGCAACACGAAGCTGGAGGAGAGTTACCCTTTGTTGGTAGTGATTTATGGACGGCGTTTGAACTATCTTGGCTGAATTCTGATGGCTTGCCGCAGGTAGCAATTGGAGAGTTTTCCTTCCCCTGTACTAGTGACTCGATTATTGAATCTAAATCTTTTAAGTTGTATCTAAATTCGCTGATACAAACAAAGTACCCATCCAAACAAGCCGTTACTGACTTGCTAACGGTTGATCTGTCTGATGCTTGCGGTGAAAACGTTGGAGTGGTTCTTTATGAGCTCTCAGAATATTCGGGTTTCCACAGGATTTCAGAGCCTGACGGTATCTGCTTAGATCAGCGCGGGGTCAGTATTGATACTTATGAACCTGATAATAAGTTTTTGATAGCCGATAAGCGAGAAGTAATAACAGAGACTCTCTATTCTCATTTGCTGAAGACAAATTGCCCAGTCACGGATCAACCTGATTGGGCATCAGTTTATGTCAGTTACTCTGGTCCCAGAATTGATAAGGATGGTTTGTTGAAATACATTGTGTCTTATCGCCAACACCAAGATTTTCATGAGCAGTGCGTTGAGCAGATTTTTACCGATATAATGCAGTGCTGTAGCCCTTCTGAGTTGAGTGTTTATGCTCGTTATATGCGTAGGGGAGGACTTGATATAAACCCCTTTAGAAGCACAACATCGACAGTCCCGCCGGTTTGGCGTCAGGTNCGNCAATAAAGNGCTTNTAAGCTAGGCTNGTTTTCAGAAATTCGATTAACAGATTAATTGCTTGGTCTTCCTTTTTGCTGCGATCGCAGATCAGATTGATACCAACTCTACCAAGATNGGGAAATCTAGATGAATCGGGAANCACTTTCAGGTTNCTGGGAACAGTGCTCTTAGCCANCACAGTGACTCCAAGGTCCTCTTGAATGGCGTATTGNATACCCGTTAAATCTGGNTTGGTGTAGACGATCTGCCANGGTAACTCAGATNGATCTAGGCGTTGAATTGCNCGCTGACGGTAGATGCANCCCTCGGCAGCANCNATTAAAGGCATAATTTCNACTTTNAGTGGATTTCGATCGCTGTTAGCTACCCANACGAGGTCATCGGTTTTAACCAAATNTGAGTCTGCATCGGCTATTTCATCCCCAAGAGCTAAAATCAGGTCATGCTTTGCTTTGCCNGCTTTGGTCAGCAGATGTTTGCTNAACTCACAATTTACTTCTAGAGTGACATTTGGGTAGGCTTTTGCAAAGCGACTAACAATTCTTGGAAGCAGCACTGTTGCAAATTCGCTAGGAATACCAAGTCGAATCTTGCCCGCTACAGCACTTTTTGAAAGTTGACTAATGGCTAAATCATTTAGAGACAGTATTTGATTAGCATAGTCATAGAGTGATTCACCTGACTCTGATAAATCGAGATGCTTTCCTGCGCGAATAAATAACCGTTCACCGACTAAGTCCTCAAGTCGTTTGATTTTGAGTGTTACGGCGGGCTGTGATCTGCCCAGCAATTCGCCAGCTTTAGTAAAGCTGCCAAGTTGTGCCACCGAGACGAAAGCACGCAATAGATCCATCGATAAATTCTTCATAAATTTACCCTTATATTGGCATTTATATTATAAATACTAACATTAGGGGTATTAATTTAACATATTAATGTAATCCTATTATCATAAATCATTCATATCTAACTTACGCTCTGTGGAGACGACAAAATCCATGTCAGATAGCGCAAAAAATCAAAAAACTCAGTTCTATGACTACCATGTTGCTGCCGGCGGGAAAATGGTGCCTTTCGCGGGTTATCTGATGCCGGTTCAGTACCCTGCTGGCATTATGCAAGAGCACCTTCATACGCGAAATAACGCAGGGTTGTTTGATGTGTCTCATATGGGACAGGTGTTAGTCACGGGGGTTGGAGTGGCCACGGCATTGGAAAAGCTGATGCCAGTAGACCTTGATGCGCTGGCTATTAACCAGCAGACATATGCGACATTTACATTGCCAAATGGCGGGATTCTTGATGATCTCATTGTTACTCGGTGGGCGGAGGATACCTATTTTTTGGTCGTCAATGCAGCCTGCAAAGACCAGGATATTGAGCATCTAAAAAGCTATTTAAGCGACTTTATAATTACCCATCTAGATCAACACAGCCTGATTGCTCTTCAAGGTGCGAAAGCTAAGGATATTATATTGAAACTTGCGCCGAGCACGTCTGATTTGATTTTTATGCATGGATGCTCTGTGCAAATTGATGGCATTGAATGTTATGTGACTCGTTCTGGCTATACCGGCGAAGATGGTTTTGAAATTTCAGTATCCAACGATCATGCCTTGGCAGTGGCCGATAGACTGTTGGCTTTTGACGACTGCAAGTGGATAGGTTTGGGTGCGCGGGATTCCTTAAGATTGGAAGCGGGTTTATGCCTTTATGGTCATGACATGGATCAAAACACATCCCCTATTGAAGCTGGTATTACTTGGAGTATCAGTCACTCTCGTCGCGCTGGTGGTGCTAAGGAAGGTGGTTTCTTAGGCGCAGAAAAAATCCTTAAGCATTTAGCCGATGGTGCTCCAAAAAAGCGAGTAGGTTTTTTGGTTGAAGGCAGGGCTCCAGTGCGAGAGGGTGCTGAGATAGCCGACAACGATGGCAACATAGTCGGTGTTATCACTAGCGGTGGATTTGGGCCGACATTACAAGCCCCAGTAGCCATGGGTTATGTTACATCCGCTCTGGCTGCAGTAGGAACTCAGTTAAACGCAATCGTTAGAGGCAAGCTTAGGCCGATGACAGTCACAAAAATGCCCTTGGTCCCACAGCGATATCACCGTGGTAAGTAATTCACTATAAGGAGTTGAGAATGACCCAGAAGTTNTACACTAAAGACCATGAATGGTTGAGCATTGAAGANNACATTGTAACNATTGGCGTGACGGACTTTGCCCAAGAGCAGCTTGGGGACGTAGTATTTNTTGAGCTGCCAGAGGTTGGAGCTGATTTGATTGAGGGTGATGAAGCTGCAGTAATCGAATCTGTTAAGGCCGCAGGTGAAATTGCGGTACCAATTAATGGCACGGTAGTCGCGATCAATGAAGATTTGGTTGATCAACCTGAGCTACTTAATACTGCACCAGAGGATGAAGGTTGGATATTTCGCATGTCCCCTAGTAATGAGTTAGAGACGGCAAGTTTTATGGATGCTGAGCAATACCAAAAATATATTGATAGCGGCGAATAATGGGCAACGCACAGGGAGATAATCTAATGCTTAAAAAGAAACGAAGTCTTGGAGATTTAGAGAATTCTGCTGAGTTTGTCTCTCGCCACGTGGGACCAAATTCAGNNGANCAGGCTGCTATGCTNAAAACTCTGGNTTGTGTGACACTCGAACAGTTGACCCANCAGGTTGTCCCNAAAGCGATCGCTATGACNGNCGANTTGGATATTGATGATGGCTGCACTGAAGCGCAGGCTATCGCTGAATTAAGNCAGATTGCTNAGCANAANNAAGTATGTCGAAGTTTTATAGGGCAGGGCTATTACGGCACAATTACACCAAATGTGATCCAGCGGAATATTTTAGAGAATCCGGCGTGGTACACGGCTTATACGCCGTATCAGCCAGAGATTTCCCAAGGCCGTTTGGAAGCGCTGATTAACTTTCAAACAATGATCACCGACCTCACAGGCATGGAAATGGCAAATGCTTCCATGTTGGACGAAGGCACCGCTGCGGCAGAAGCTATGGCTTTGTGCCAGCGAATGTCAAAATCAAAATCCCTACGATTTTTTGTTGATAATGATTGTTTGCCTCAGACGATTGAGGTGGTTACAACCCGCGCAGAACCATTAGGCATTGAGGTTGAAGTTGGTGACCCAGATAGTTTCTCCGGTGAGGCTTTTGGTATCTTGTTGCAGTATCCCGGTGTTAGTGGAGAGGTAAGCGACTATCGGTCGGTGATAGAGAAAGTGCAGTCCCAGCGTGGCCTGGTAGTGATGGCAGCTGATATTCTTAGTTTAGTGATGCTAGAGTCTCCTGGCTCCTTGGGGGCTGATGTTGCAATTGGGTCAAGTCAGCGTTTTGGTGTTCCTTTGGGTTTCGGTGGGCCTCATGCCGGTTATATGGCGACACGCGAGGCCTATAAACGTAACCTTCCAGGTCGCCTGGTGGGTGTGTCTCAAGATTCAGCAGGAGCCCCAGCTTATCGCTTAGCGCTGCAGACCCGTGAACAACACATACGCAGAGAGAAGGCGACGTCGAATATTTGTACCGCGCAGGTATTACTTGCGGTCATTGCGGGTATGTACGCGGTGTATCACGGGCCTAAAGGTTTATTACGTATTGCTCACCGAGTGCATACACTCACCTCTGTTCTGGCTGAGGGGTTACGGCAATGTAATGTCAAAATTCAAAATAATCATTGGTTCGACACACTCACACTAACAGTCGGAGAGCGTGTAAAAGCAGTTCTTCAAACTGCTGCACAAAAACAGTTTAACCTCCGTTTAATCGATGAGGAAACAGTGGGAATCTCGATCGATGAAACAACCACGGCAGCAGATATTGCAACACTTTGGGATATCTTGATCGGGCCACATGATTTGGATGTGGATGTGATAGCTCAAAATATTGGAGAAAACCTACCGAGCGGTCTAATAAGAACGACTGACTTTTTGAGTCACCCAACATTTAGTCTTTATCACTCTGAAACAGAGATGCTGAGATATTTACGCAAGCTAGCTGACAAAGACATTGCCTTAGATCGCGCGATGATTCCTTTAGGTTCTTGCACTATGAAGTTAAATGCGACGGCGGAAATGTTGCCGATCACATGGCCTGAATTTTCAAACATGCATCCCTTCGCGCCTTCGGATCAAACTAAAGGCTACTCGATAATGATAGAGCAGCTTGAGGAAATGCTATGCGCAGCCACTGGATATGATGCGATGTCGTTACAGCCTAACGCAGGCTCTCAGGGAGAGTATGCCGGCTTGCTGGCGATTCGGGGGTATCACGAAAGTAGAGGCGACAGCCACCGTAACGTATGTCTGATCCCAAGTTCAGCTCATGGTACCAATCCTGCATCAGCGCAAATGTGTGGTATGAGTGTAGTGGTGGTTAAGTGTGATGATCAGGGAAATGTAGATGTGGATGACCTTCAATCTAAGGCGCTACTCCACAGTGCAAACCTGTCAGCGATTATGGTTACCTATCCTTCTACTCATGGAGTATTTGAAGAGCGCATCAAAGAGATATGCGAAATCGTTCATCAGCATGGTGGGCAGGTATATATCGATGGTGCAAATCTCAATGCCATGGTTGGTGTTTGTCAGCCAGGTAAGTTTGGGGGTGATGTTTCCCACCTTAATTTGCATAAAACATTCTGTATTCCCCACGGTGGTGGAGGACCGGGAGTTGGACCAATAGGTGTTGGAGCGCATCTAGCACCATTTTTACCTAAAGAGTCCAGCGACGGAGCGCGCCAGGGTGCTCAGGTATCTTCAGCCCCTTTTGGAAGCGCAAGCATTTTACCGATCACGTGGATGTATATCCGAATGATGGGGCGATATGGACTAAAACAGGCGACAGAAGTTGCTATTTTAAATGCCAACTACATTGCCAGTCGACTTCAAGACCATTACCAGATTCTTTATACAGGTAGTCAGGGCCGGATAGCCCATGAATGTATTCTAGACTTGCGAATGATAAAAGATGAGGATGGAATTTCTGTTGATGATATAGCCAAAAGATTAATAGATTTTGGTTTTCATGCTCCGACCATGTCTTTTCCTGTGGCTGGAACATTGATGATCGAGCCTACCGAGAGCGAGTCCATGACTGAGCTAGATCGTTTTTGTGATGCCATGATCACCATTAGATCAGAAATCAATCAAGTGGCTGAAGGTACCTTTAGCGCTGAAGATAACCCTCTAGTAGGCGCGCCTCACACTGCAGCTATGGTCAGTGCAGATGAGTGGGGTCATGCGTATACACGAGGTCAGGCTGCCTATCCAGTGGAGTCGTTAAGGGATAGCAAATATTGGCCGCCAGTGGGCCGCTTGGATCACGTGTATGGCGATCGAAATCTTGTGTGCTCTTGTCCATCAGTATCAGACTATGAGTAAAAGTAAGTAAGGTTAAATACAAGGGCTCTGCATTGCTTTTGATTAGTTAGTTGTGTAAAGTTCCGGCGCGTAAAATGAGTATCGGGTTAGTTGCAAAGTTCTTTTAAATACCCTTAAAAATAGTGAGGAAGTTGGTTATCTCATTGATATTCATTCTGTAGATAATTTGCAATAATTGTACGGTGAGGTGTCCGAGTGGCTGAAGGAGCACGCCTGGAAAGTGTGTAAGCGTTAATAGCGTTTCGAGGGTTCGAATCCCTCTCTCAC
>NYWV01000015.1 GCA_002685195.1 Porticoccaceae bacterium | reverse complement strand
TTGTACCCACCACACCCATAACGGCACCAGGGTCAAAGCTACTACTCCACTGTTCAGCATTGATGGTAATTCCGCGCTGACGCAACCACTGCTGGATAGAACTACTCATTGCTGAAAGTTTTGCTGAATATTCAGGTACATCTTGGCGAAAGTTCTCTACCGACGAACCAATAACAGCGCCAAGTAGCAANCCCACAGAAAGAACGAGNCCGATNACTAAAAAGATCGCNACACCNTTNGGCAANNGATNANNCTTAAGCCAAGCTAGCAANGGCGANACGATCATNGCTATGAAAACGGCGAGTAAAAAAGGCACCAACANTGGGCCGGCCATTTTTAGGCCNGAGACAACGATGACAAAGGCGGCAGCAACCAGTAAAAATCGAGAAAATGAAGATGTTTTTTCTATCATCNNGTACCTCCAGCTAATNNAACATNTNTTACGNGTTAAAAATNCTATTTGTGCGGGAGTGTAACATTACCAAGAAGCNAGAGTCGTCTNNATCNCTAGCACCAAAGTTTAAAGAAGGTTGATAGTATTAAAACTTATCAGGATATTTTGCTTGGAAGCCGCTGTAGTATTCTTTAATTGCCACTAGGTCAGCCTCACTGTCTCCCGTCGGCTGATAAAGATCACCGATAATAAATTGTTTGCCCTGAAAGTCTAGACTGATCAGGAGAATTGGGCAGTCAAGCAGTTTCGCAATCCGTAAGAACCCGGTTTTCCACCGGCTGACCTTGGCGCGGGTTCCCTCTGGCGCAAGGCCAATGGCTACACCATTTTCACGATTAGATAAATCAGCTACATATTGAACTATATCTTCGGGCTGCTCGCGATTAGTTGGTATGCCGCCCAACCATCTCATAAACCAAACCACCCCAGGCTTAAATATTGTGTGTTTGCCAAGCCAGCGAACCCGCAAATTAAGCCCAAGCACCGCGGCCATTGCAAAAACGAAGTCCCAATTGGAGGTGTGGGGGGCGGCAACAATTAGGAGGCGCTTAACATTTGGTATGTTGCCAACAACCCGCCATCCAAATAGATTTAGAACTGTTCTACCAAAACAGCGGGCAAGAGCACCTCTAGTGCCCCGCAGGTGCTCTGGAACCTGTTCCTGTGTTGCGGGATAGCCTTTATTTAGCACTCTACAATCCTATTTTTCAAAGCGACATCGAAATCAACATAAAAGTAAGTGAATATTCACTTACGTTAAAACTACTTTATTTACTAGAATCTAGCTGGATGTCTTCCTTGAAATTGACTGTAATACTCCTTGATCGCGACCAAATCTGCATCGTTATCACCGCTTGGGTGATACAGATCCCCTATAAATATAATCTTACCCGGAAAATTGAGTCCTACCATAAGAATTGGACAATCCAACGTTTTGGCAATACGCAAAAATCCTGTCTTCCATTTTTCAACTTTCTTGCGGGTCCCTTCTGGTGTTAAACCAATAATGACACCTTTCTCTCGCTTAGCTATACGAGCAACATTATCAACAATCATTTTTGGATTTCTACGGTCGGTAGGTATTCCCCCTAACCATTCCATGAACCAAACAACGCCAGGCTTAAAAATAGTGTGTTTGGCCATCCAGCGCATTCTCAAATTTAAGCCTAAAATAGTCGCCATTGCCAATACGAAATCCCAATTTGAAGTATGGGGTGCTCCAATCAATATAAAACGCTTTAAATCAGGAATACTTCCTTCCACACGCCATCCCAGAATCTTTAAAACCGAGCGACCCATCCATCGTGAAAACCTGCTTCGATTGCCGCGCAGGTGCTCTGGTACCTGATCTTGGGACAATGTTATTTTAGTCATCGTTTAATACCGCCTTGTGATCGGATGATTGTTTAGTGTTCGCGGGTAGCACGAAATCTAATATCCGGGTGCCGCTCTTCGGACAGAGATAAGTTGACTCTGGTTGGAGCAAGGTAGGTCAAGTGACCACCCCCGTCTAGAGCAAGATTATCTTCCGCTTTGATCCTAAACGCCTCTAAGGTTTTAACATCCTCTGAGTCCACCCACCGAGCAGTATGTACATTGATAGGCTCATAGATCGCTTCAACTCCATACTCTTCGCGCAAGCGGTAGGCCACTACGTCAAACTGTAGCTGCCCAACAGCTCCCACCACAATATCGTTATTTCGGAAAGGGAAGAACACCTGAGTACTGCCCTCTTCTGACAGTTGACGTATGCCATTTTGAAGTTGTTTCGCTTTTAGAGGGTCTTTTAGCCGGATGCGTTTAAATAACTCTGGCGCAAAGTGCGGTATCCCACTGAATTTAAGTGTCTCTCCCTCAGTAAATGTGTCACCGATCTGAATGGAGCCATGGTTATGTAGCCCTATAATGTCGCCAGCAATAGCTTCTTCTACCGAGATTCGCTCACCTGCTTTAAAACTGAACGCATCTGATACGCGCACATCTTTTCCAGTGCGAACATGCTTCATTTTCATGCCCTTAGTATATTTGCCGGAACATATCCGCAAAAAAGCAATACGGTCGCGATGCTTTGGGTCCATATTGGCTTGAATTTTAAAGACAAANCCACTGAACTTGCCTTCATCGGCAACAACTTCACGTTGAGCCGCAAATCTTGGCTGTGGCGGTGGCGCCCATCGAACAAAATCATCTAACATTTCACGTATACCAAAATTACCCAAAGCAGTACCAAAAAATACAGGTGCCAGTTTGCCCGATAAAAATTCGTCCATATCAAAAAGATTTGTCGCTCCTTTAACCAGCTCCAATTCTTCAAGTACGTCATCGGCATAGTCACCCAAGGCTTCTCTTGCCTCGGGAGACTCTAGGCCTTTAACTTGAATATCATCGGTCAATGTATGTCCCTTACCCTGGACATAGACATGGATGGTGTCGGTGTAAAAATTATAAACGCCCCGAAACTCACGCCCCATACCAATAGGCCAATTAATGGGAGCACCTTTAATTTTTAAAACGCTTTCAATTTCATCGAGAAGGTCAATCGGGTCACGAATGTCTCGGTCCATTTTGTTTACAAATGTCAGTATCGGTGTATCTCGCAAACGACAAACATCCATCAACTTTATTGTTCGTGCCTCTACCCCTTTTGCGCCATCAATCACCATCAGAGATGAGTCTACTGCCGTGAGTGTACGATAGGTGTCTTCAGAGAAGTCTTCGTGACCTGGAGTATCAAGGAGGTTTACCATGCAATCTTGGTAAGGAAACTGCATCACAGAGGAGGTTACAGAGATACCTCGTTCTTTCTCCATGGCCATCCAGTCGGATGTAGCATGACGATCACTTTTTCTGCCCTTTACCGTTCCAGCTACCTGAATAAGGTTGCCAAGAAGTAACAACTTTTCGGTGATCGTCGTTTTACCCGCATCTGGGTGAGAGATGATCGCAAATGTTCTTCGATCTGAAACAGATTGGCTCATGATGAAATTTNTATATGATTAAAAGTCGGGCATTATAGCCTNGCGGCGAGCGGGGGTCAGCTAATAAAANCACCCTATTTAAACCGATCCCATTGGAATAATGTCGCGTATACTGGCACTGACAGAAAAAATTGCCTAACCATGCCTCAAAAGTAGGCAAGGGATGATAAGTTTGATGGGCTAAGACAGGGTGAGGAGTAAAAGAAATGAAGTACCAAGGCCAGACAGATTATGATCACAAGGGCGCTTCACCACGTCGCGGTGTTCTTCTGTGTAACCTAGGTACACCTGATGCACCTAGAACCTCGGAACTTAGGCGCTACTTAAAGCAGTTCCTCAGTGATCCTAGAGTGGTTGAAGTGCCTCGTTTGATTTGGTGGCTAATTCTTAACTTAATTATTCTAAGAATACGGCCTCGCCGGTCTGCCAAACTTTATAAAAGTGTTTGGACAGAAGGCGGCTCTCCATTGCTGGTTCACAGCCAAGCTCAAGTTAATGGAGTTAAGAAGCTCTTAGATGAGAAGTATGATAGTGACATTCCGGTTGTACTGGGAATGCGTTATGGCAACCCTTCTATTGAATCTGCGATTAATGACCTTACTGAGCAGAACGTGCGAGAGATTACGATTCTCCCTCTGTATCCTCAATACTCCGGGGCCACAACAGGCTCTACGTTTGATGCCGTTGCCGATGTTTTTAAAAAGACTCGCTGGGTTCCGCAGCTTAATTTTGTGGGCGGGTATCACCAGTCAGAGGCATTTTTGGATGCGCTTTGCGCTTCTATTAAACGCCACATAGAAGCCCACGGTCAGCCTGATAAACTGGTGATGTCCTACCATGGCACACCACAGAGCTATTTGAAAAAGGGCGACCCTTACCACTGTCTATGCCACCAGACCACTCGACTGATCGTAGAAAAAATGGGTTTGGACAAAGAGAAAGTCATGACCACGTTCCAGTCTCGTTTCGGCCGCGAACCTTGGCTTCAACCCTATACCGACAAAACTCTTGAGGCCATGCCTGAAGACGGGATAAAACATGTGGCCATTATG
Organism: Porticoccaceae bacterium; assembly: GCA_002685195.1. Taxonomy (GTDB): domain Bacteria; phylum Pseudomonadota; class Gammaproteobacteria; order Pseudomonadales; family Porticoccaceae; genus HTCC2207. Next base: position 5,400 of record NYWV01000015.1, on the reverse strand, counting down.
TGCCCGGGCTTTTCTTCAGACTGTCTAGAGACCATCGAAGAAATCAACATGGAAGCACGTGAGAGTTTTTTGCATGCAGGTGGGGAGCAGTTCCATTACATTCCCTGTCTTAACGATGATCCTGAGCATATTGAAGCTCTAGCGAGCATAGTTGGCAAATACTTGGCCAATTAACTAACCTGATTTAACCATACCTGAAGGACACTTGAGCAGTTCTGATTTGTGCGTTCACAGGCTATCTCATCGGCTCGGGTCTCGCCTTGATTGATAATAACAATCGGCTTATTTTGTTGTTTGGCCCAAAGACAAAATCGATATCCTGAATAGGTGCTCAGAGAAGAACCTACAACTAGTAACCCCGAAGCTTCAAGCATTTCTGCTTCAGCATCTGCAACTCTTTGTTTGGGTATTGAGTCTCCAAAAAAAACCGCATCGGGCTTGAGGATTCCTCCGCAATACTCGCAGTCAGGTACCTTCATCGATGAATAATCGAGTTCATCTATATCTGCATCGCCATCAGGAGCTATGGTCCCCGCTAGCGAGGCAAAATCTGGGTTGTTCTGCTCCAGCCACCTTTGCAAAGGACTACGCGGAAATTTCAAATGACATGATATACAGGAGACAGTATCGACCCGCCCGTGAAGATCAATCACATGCTGACTCCCCGCTCTCTGATGCAAACCATCAACATTTTGCGTGACTAAACAACGAATATGTCCCAACTTCTCTAACTCTGCTAATACACTGTGTGATTCATTAGGTATTGCTTGGCTCATAAAACGCCAGCCAACCATGTTGCGTGACCAAAATCGCTGTCTTGCATTATGTTGCTGAACAAATTCTTGATGCTTTACAGGCGGTTTACGCTGCCAAATACCTTTGTCATCGCGATAAGTAGGAACACCAGAATCAGCACTGACGCCAGCGCCCGTAACCACCAACCATTGCTTGTTCTGAATAAGTTTAGCTATCACATTTAACACTTCAGGTTCCTCAAATAGATGCTATAACCAAAAAAACGGCAGTTACTTGATGCCATAACCCTAAATTTTGCAGGTTTAACCGCAAAGTTGTGAATTATGACAAGGCTAGCCGTATAATGGCGAAAAACTACTAACCTTAGTGTACCTCAGGTATTGGCGTTAAAAACATTGGAAAAATTAGACATAAAATCTCACATGGATAGTATCGGTGTTGCCGCTCTTAAATCGTCGAGAGTTCTGGCCAGAGCATCGACGAGTTTAAAAAATGACGCCTTGCTAAACATAGCGTCAGCGCTCGATGGCAACCGCAGAGATCTGTTAGCCGCTAATAATGCCGATATGAACAACGCGCGTAAAAATAATCTTGAGGCTGCTCTTTTGGAGCGCCTCGAACTTAATGATGAGCGCATTGACGCGATGATTGAGGGCGTCCGCCAAGTGGCGGCCATGCCTGATCTAATTGGGGATATTACCGACTTAGAATTAAGACCTAGCGGAATTAAGCTGGGTAAAATGCGCGTGCCTCTTGGTGTTATCGGAATTATTTATGAGTCACGGCCGAATGTGACTATTGATGCCGCTTGCCTGTGCCTAAAATCAGGTAATGCAACTATTCTGAGAGGTGGCAGCGAGGCTATTTTATCGAACCAAGCTATTGCTAATTGTATTAGTGAAGGCTTAGCCCGCTGTGGTCTTCCTGAAACTGCCGTACAGATAATCAAGATCACTGATCGGTCAGTGGTTGGCGAATTAATTACCATGACTGATTATGTTGATGTGATTATTCCTCGGGGAGGAAAAGGACTCATTGAGCGGCTGATAAATGATGCCAAAGTACCTCTAATTAAACATTTAGATGGTAACTGCCATGTCTATATTGATGATTATGCAGACCATGCCAAAGCGGTGAGTATTGCAATAAATGCAAAAACCCACCGCTATGGAGTATGCAATGCGATGGAGTCACTTCTGATCGCTGAGTCTGTTGCCTCAAGCCTTCTTCCCAGCCTAGCATCTGCTTTTGTTACTGCAGGGGTTGAGCTCAGGGGCTGTGGTAAGGCTCAAAGAATAGTCACATCAATGAATCAAGCCATCGAGCAAGACTGGAGTGAAGAATTCTTGGCTCCTATTTTATCGGTGAAAGTTGTCAGTGGAATTGATGAGGCTATTGATCACATCAATCATTATAGTTCTAAACATACAGAGTCTATTGTTACCGAAAAAGAAGAGAATGGCCGTCGCTTTATCACTGAAGTCGACTCAAGCTCTGTCATGATTAATGCGTCGACTCGGTTTGCCGATGGATTTGAATATGGACTGGGAGCAGAAATTGGTATTTCTACAGATAAAATCCATGCTCGAGGCCCAGTAGGTCTCACGGGACTCACCACTCAAAAATGGGTAGTCTTCGGTGATGGGCAGGTTAGAGAATAAGATGTCAGTCGCTCTATTTGGTGGAACATTCGATCCTGTGCACAATGGCCACTTGCGTATTGCCAGTGAGCTAGCAGAACTACTTCCTGTGAATGAGTTAAGAATGATGCCTTGCGGGTTTCCCCCTCATCGGGATGACACCGAGGTTTCCGCCCATCAGCGACTAGAAATGTTGGAGTTGGGTATTGGCGTTAATAACTCAATTTTGTCTGTTGAAGATATTGAACTACAGCGTCCTGCGCCAAGCTACAGTATAGATACTGTGACTTTTATGCGGGAAAAGCTAGGGTCATCAACTCCACTTTTCTTATGCGTAGGAATGGATGCCTTAGCAACTATTAATACTTGGCGCCATTGGAAAGAACTATTGAGTTTTTGTCATATTGCTGTCTCATCGCGCCCGGGGTTTTCCGCCCCAAAACAGGGCCCGCTCTGCGAGTGGATTGCCCAGCACGAGAGCGACAATCTAAATGAAATTAAAAAGTGCCCCAGTGGGTATATTTATTTCTGTGATCTCACTATGTTGGCCATTTCATCGACAACTATTCGAGATAAAATAAAGCAAGGAAGTAGTATTCGCTATATGACACCGGAACCCGTAGTAAACTATATTCAACAACATCGCCTTTACGAGTAATTACAAACCATGAAAAATAATCTACATGAAATCATCATCAATGCCCTTGAAGACGTTAAAGCGCAAGATATCGTTAGCATTGATGTTAAAGAACTAACAGGCGTTATGGACACTATGGTGGTCGCCAGTGGCAACTCAAACCGTCAAGTCAAATCTTTAGCCAACAACGTGGTCGTCGATGCTAAGAAGGCTGGGTTTGATCTAATCGGTATTGAAGGTGACGATGTGTCTGAGTGGATTTTAGTCGACTTTGGTGACGTGATTGTTCACATTATGCTGCCGGCTACTCGCGTATTCTATGACCTTGAGAAGCTGTGGTCACTGCGGCCGGACGATCGGCCAATCAGTGCCGATTCTGATACTACCATGCATGATATAAACGCCTTGGACCAAGACTAAATTGAAAATTCGTGTGCTAACAGTCGGTACACGAATGCCTGAATGGGTAGAGTCTGGTTGGGAAGAATACAACAAACGAATGCCCCCAGAGTTGCGGGTTCAGAGTGTTGAAATTCCTCTTGGTTCTCGCGGCAAGAGCCAGTCGCCAAAAAAAGCTATAGAAGCCGAAGGGGTCGCGATATTAAAGGCAGTTGGAGAGAAAGACTACGTAGTTGCCCTGGATGTTATTGGTAAAGGCATGAGCACAAAAAAACTGGCTACAAGTTTAATGGCGTGGCAAATGGAGGGTAGGAACGTTAGCTTTTTAATTGGAGGACCTGATGGCCTCTCCTCTGACTGTATAAAAAGAGCTGACATGCGTTGGTCTCTATCAGATTTAACTATGCCTCATCCGTTAGTGCGCATCATTCTTATGGAACAACTTTACAGAGCATGGACTATTACAACTAACCACCCATATCATCGTCAATAAAGGAGTTGATATAAAAACATGGAGCATGAAGCAGCGTTTTCAGATCCTACTCGCGAGCGAAATATTTTTGTGGGTAGAATAGTAATCGCTAGTTTCTTCGTGTTGGCAATGGCTTTAGTTCTATTAGCTAGATATGCCGACCTCCAAGTGACGCAGCATCAAGACTTCGTGACTAATTCTGACAACAATCGTGTGCATATAAGACCCGTACCCCCAGCTAGGGGTGTAATCTATGATCGGAATGGGGAAATTTTGGCCGATAATCGTTCAGCATCTAATTTGACCATTATTCGAGAACGTACCAAAGACTTAAACAGTTTGATCACAAAAATTGGTTCACTTATTCAACTCTCTGATGCTGACATAAAGCGTTTTTATAAGCGGCTAGAGCGCAGAAGACCTTTTGAACAGACTCCTCTTAAATTCAATTTGAGTGCAGAAGAACAGGCTATATTGGCAGTCAACGAATATCTTTTGGAGGGCATAAAAGTTAGCGCAAGATTAACTCGGTCTTACCCTAAGGGAGAGCTTTTTGCTCATGTAGTTGGGTATGTCGGCCGAATTAATGAGCGAGAACTTCGGGCAATTGACTCCATCAAATACAGCGGCACAGACTCNATCGGCAAAGTTGGACTAGAAAAATTTTATGAGCAAAATCTTTTAGGAGAGGTTGGCAGCGAGCATGTAGAAACTAATGCCAAAGGGCGAGTGATGAGGGTTCTTGATCAAGCCGACCCTAATGCAGGCAATGACCTGGTACTGCATTTAGATAGCAGACTACAACAAATTTCTTACGATGCTTTTGATGGGGAACGTGGTGCATTAATCGCGATGGATATCAAAAATGGTGGCATCTTAGCCATGGTGAGTGCCCCAAGTTATGATCCTAATTTATTTGTATCAGGTATTAGTCAAAAGAATTACGATCTTTTGGTGAATTCGACTGACAAACCCCTATTTAATAGGGCTATTCGTGGACAGTACCCCCCGGGATCCACAGTAAAACCCTTGTTCGGACTTATTGGTCTAACCAACAAAAATATTACAGTTGATACCAAAATTGAGGATCCGGGATATTTTATTATGGAGGGTATAGAACGCCCATGGCGCGATCATAATTCAAAACGCGGAGGCCATGGCAGTGACGTTGATCTAGCGGAAGCTATTATAGAATCTTGTGATGTTTTCTTTTATAAAATGGGTATTAAAACAGGTATCGATGCCCTTTCTTCACAAAGTGCAATCTTTGGCCTCGGCGCTAAAACTGGAATTGATTTACCTGGCGAAGCTTCCGGAATCATGCCAACTAGAAAGTGGAAGAAAGAAAGCCGCAATGCTGCCTGGTATAACGGAGATACAATAAACATGAGCATCGGGCAGGGATTTATGCTCACTACGCCTCTTCAGCTGGCAGTTATGGCATCACGTATTGCATCTAAGGGTAATATCGTTCAACCACAGATTGTAAAGTCCAT
>NYWV01000014.1 GCA_002685195.1 Porticoccaceae bacterium | reverse complement strand
AGGCTCACTCAGATTAATGAGTTATGTCGCATTTTAAAGCCCGAAGGATTGCTGCATATGGTCGAATTCTGTGCTGAACCGAGTAAAGCGTTCACAGCGAGTATTGGCGTGCCCATGCTTCATAGCAGCCCAGAAGAATTACGAGAGTTAATCAGTATGTTGCATATAGTTGGCGAAGATGTGCTCAATACAAAAACAATGCGCGGCAGCACTGCAATTAGCTATAGTGTATTTGCCAGAAAATCACTTAACAAATTAAGCAAGCAGGACGCCTTAGACGGCGCCCCTTCTTAAGACGTTATGGAAAAGCGAGCTATAGCGCTAGAAACCACAGGAATAGATCACGTCAACCTTCAGGTAAATAATCTTGAAGAATTATTTAGGTTTTGGGAAAGGCTTTTAGGTTTTGTGATTCTTGAAGAAATCCCTTCTCAACAAGGAATGATAATTGGAAATAGAGCAGCGAAACTGGCGCTTTACGAAAACGCTGGACTTGGGCGTGTAAATAAACGTGGGTTTTCTCATCTGTGTTTTCATATATCGAATTTCGAAAATGCCCTGTCACTCTGCGAGGAACTCGCTTTGCCTATTTTGTATGAAGGTATAGTTGAATGGCCTAAGTCCAAGTCTCTTTATGTGGAAGATCCAAATGGTTACGAGGTTGAGTTAACAAATACATGGGGTGGTGATCTTGCATAACGAAACTATCTTGAGCGACGCCATGACGGCAGCATCTATTTCGAGCATTTGATAAGAAAGGCAACACTAACCAAAAGACCCAATCTGGCCACATTAGCTGACCCAAAGGCCTCACTGAAAGGAGTCAAAACATGCAAACAGTATTTCTAGTAGTCTTCCTAACCCTCAGTTCTCCACAAAGCTGGTCGACGGATAAACCCATAGATAATGATATAGATTGCAGCTATAACTTAACCAAGCAATTAGCCCTCAGTCTGAATGATTTTGATCAGGATTATAAAGGCGGTTGGCGGGTGCTCTCCGACAAAGGATGCTTCTCTGAGGCCGCAGACTTGATCGCGCTTTACAGGGAGGAAAACCTTAAACCAAACTCACTTTTATTTCACGAGGCCCAAATGAGAGCATCCGCTGGTGATTACACCACTGCATCGAAATTGATGACCGAGGAAATAAAACAAGATAGAGACAGCAAACAAGATCACTTTGGAGGATCGTATTATTTGGATGCAACTCTGGCCTTTTTTGTCAGAGATCGCGAGGCCTTGATAGCTGCAAGGAAAGCGCTGGAAAATCATCCAAAACCAGAAGGTTTTGTATTAACCGATCGTTTAGGCAATGTGGTTGATCGCCCATGGCCACCGAATCTCAAGGTAGTGAAGTGTTTAGAGGCTCGTTTTGATCTACCTTATAATGAAGCCTACGGCGTTGGGTGTTAATCGAAGTTAGAGCCTGTGGCCACATTAGCTGACCTAAAACACAATAAGATGGCCAAATGGCCAACTTATGCTGTCATGTACAATATTTAGAAAGTAAAGTTTAATGGTGCGGATGGGGGGACTTGAACCCCCACAACCTAAGTTACTACCCCCTCAAGATAGCGCGTCTACCAATTCCGCCACATCCGCAATTAAACTCGTACTAAGAAGATTTGTTGAATAACCTTTTACTGAGGAATATCTGACTCATCTGAAGCAAGTTCAGGGAGATCTGTCTCTTGGATTNTCTCCAGTGGAACTGATTCTAGCGCTGGTATGCTGAAGTCTTCGATCACGGTTTTATTCTTTGCTGTTACCGCTAAACTAACGCTGGTGACAAAAAAGATTGTCGCCAGTAGCGCTGTCATTTTACTGAAAAAGTTCCACCCGCCGCCGCTACCAAANACAGTTTGCGATGCACCTGCGCCAAAAGATGCTCCTGCTTCAGCGCCTTTACCTTGCTGTATTAAAATAAGGCCAATGAGTGCCACTGCGACCAGAAAGTGAAAGATTAAAATAAATTTTTCCATGATTTTGCGTTTACCTTTATGCCATTAACTGTGCAATATTTAAAAATTCTTGTGCCTTTAAAGAGGCTCCACCTACCAGGCCACCATTGATGTCTGGTTGGGCAAATAATTCAGCAGCGTTACTTGCATTAACGCTGCCACCATAAAGAAGCCGTGTATCTGCTCCTTGTAAACCCAGTTGAGACCGAATCTCTGCATGGACACTTTGCGCCTGCTCTGGGGTCGCTACCTCACCTGTACCAATGGCCCAAACGGGCTCGTAGGCAATAACCCCTTTGCAAAGGTTTTCAATACCTACTTGGTTGATCACTGCGGCAATTTGCTCTGTGACTACCTTTACTGTTTGCCCCTGCTGTCTCTGCTGCAGTGACTCACCAACACAGAGTACTGGGGTTAACCCCTGAGCCTGCGCGGTATTAAATTTTTCTGCTATCTCGTTGTTGCTCTCGGCAAACACTGTTCGCCTCTCTGAGTGACCAACAAGTACATAATCACAGCCAATGTCTTTGAGCATTGCTCCAGAGATCTCTCCGGTAAGTGCTCCGTCATCATGTTGAGACATATTCTGCCCACCCACATCAATGACGCTACTGGCTAGTGCATCAACAACCGCACTCAGATGCACTGCAGGAGGAAAAACTATCATATCTACACCACTAAAGGTGTCCTCATGGGCTGCTAGTTGCTCAACTAACTCAGTTGCGCTATTGGCCTTTCCATGCATTTTCCAGTTACCGGCAAGCAGTGGTTTTACCATCTCTTGCAATCCTCTCTGAGGTGCCTTGCAAAAGGGCGCAAAGCCTACCCGACAAACACATTTTTTACAACTGGGAAAAGCGCTTTTCCCGCAGTAATACTGTTAACCTACTTGCTGTTCTACAATCTTGGTAATAGCCTTAACTTGTTGTTCTACCAAGGCCTGGTCATCNCCTTCTGCCATGACTCTAATGAGTGGCTCTGTACCCGACGGTCTTAACAGTACCCTGCCACGACCCGCCAATTTCTGTTCTGCCTCTGCCACAGCAGCGTTGATGGCGTTGTTCTCGGTTATATCAACCTTTTTAGTAAGCNGCACGTTGATCATAGTTTGAGGGAACTTGCTCATCCCTAATTTAAGATCAGCTAGAGGTTTGCCACTATCAGAAATCGCTCTAATCACCTGCAGCGCAGCAACAATGCCATCACCCGTGGTATTTAAATCGCTACAAAGCACATGACCGGAGGCTTCACCACCAAGATTCCAGTCGTTATCTTTCAAGGCTTCAACAACGTAGCGGTCACCGACCTTTGTTCGAAGGAAGGGAATATTCAAGTCTTTCAAGGCTAACTCTAAGCCAAGATTACTCATGAGAGTACCTGCAACGCCATTACAACCTTGCCCTGACTGCAACCGATGTTGCGCGATAATATAGATAAGCTCATCGCCATCAACTATTTCGCCGTTGGCATCTGAGAACAACACTCGGTCTCCATCGCCATCTAGGGCTATACCAAAATCAGCATTCTCTTCAACAACACGCGCACAGAGCCCTTCCATGTAGGTTGACCCACATTTGTCATTAATGTTAAANCCATTTGGCTCGGTNGCCATGGTAATAGTGTGNGCNCCTAACTCTTTAAACACCTTTGGGGCNGCATTGTAGGTGGCACCATTGGCGCAATCTAAAACAATTTTGAAACCNGCCAAATTGAACTGGGAGGGTAAAGACCCTTTACAAAATTCAACATAGCGNCCNGTAGCATCACTGATNCGGCGNGCCTTGCCTAGGGTAAANGAGTCATTGGTAATNAGGGGTTGATCTATTAACGCTTCAATTTCTAGCTCGATATCATCATCGAGTTTAAATCCATCTGCTGAGAAAAATTTAATGCCATTNTCNNCNACAGGATTNTGNGAAGCACTAATGACAATACCCGCCGANGCTCTGAAAGCTCGTGTTAAATAAGCGATAGCTGGGGTTGGCATGGGGCCAAGCATATCAACATTGACACCGGCGGCAATAAGGCCAGCCTCCAGGGCGGATTCGAACATATAGCCTGAAACCCGTGTGTCTTTGCCGATAAGGACTCGCTTTTTTACTTTGGTATTGTGGGTTAAAACCTTACCTGCCGCATAGCCAAGCTTCAGCATAAAATCTGCCGTGATGGGGTGTTGCCCTACCGTGCCACGAATACCGTCTGTACCAAAATATTTTCTGCTCATTATTTAGTTTTCTTCCTTAATTGTTGTTTTCCATANATCAATAGCTTGCTTNGTCTCAAGTACATCGTGTACCCGCAGAATGGCAGCACCACGCTGAGCNGCCAATAAGGCCATAGCAACGCTGCCGATTAAACGCTGATCTGCTTGTTNTATGCCGAGCANCTGCCCAATCATGGCTTTTCGGGATACGCCGACCAAAACTGGGTGCCCTGTCTCAACAAACTGATCAATTGCATTAAATAAAGATAGATTATGGGCTAAGGTCTTACCAAAACCAAATCCAGGATCAAGAATTATTTGATCAGNGGCCATACCTGCTTGAGTGCAGGTNGTTNTGCGCTCNTCCAAAAAAGCTAGAACCTCTGCTACTACATCAGTNTAGCTNGGTTCAATTTGCATAGTTTTCGGTTGGTTTTGCATGTGCATNAANCATACTGGCAGNTGGGCTTGAGCTGCGGCCTGAAGAGCACCATCACGGCTGAGGGCGCGTACATCATTGATTAAGCTTGCTCCTTTTGCAGTCGCTTCAACCATCACTGCTGCGGTACTTGTGTCAACTGAAACTAGGGCATCAAATCGCTCTACCACTGCCTCAAGGACGGGTATAACCCGGTCTAACTCTTGTTGGGTTGTTACAGGCACCGCGCCTGGGCGAGTAGACTCTCCACCTATATCTATAATATCAGCTCCATGAGCGAGCATTTGCTCAACGACACTAAGCGTTTTACTAAGATCTAGCCTACTTGCTGAGTAAAGGTTACCGCCATCAGAGAAAGAATCTGGTGTAACATTGAGAATGCCCATGATGGCTGGGCGTGACAGGTCCAATGGTTTGCTGCCACACTGCAATATCTTAGCCATTAATTTCACCACCCCCAAAAGTAAAAACCCCGAGACCGGAAGGTAGCTCAGGGTTCGTTACTAAACACATTTGTTACAGGTCCTCGACTGGCCCGCCAATTGGTGACTCATCAGCGGCGGCGGTTTTTTTGCTACCAGCTCCATCTCCACCTGAGTGCTTATCTGAATCATCCCTGTTCCAGTCACGCGGTTGGCGCACTTCACGACGGTTCATTAAATCATCCACCTGATCAGCATCAATGGTTTCATATTCCATTAGAGCATCTTTCATCGCCTCAAGAACATCGCGGTTCTCTTCGAGCAAGGTTGTGGCCTTAGCATAGGCATCATTGAGAATCGTTTTAACTTCTTGATCAATTTCTCTAGAGGTATCTTCGGAATAATGAGTATTGCCACCCCCCGGCGCCTGAGAATCATCTTCTCCATACAGAATAGGACCCATTTTTTCATTTAAGCCCCACTTGGTTACCATGTTGCGCGCCATTTGAGTTGCACGCTCGATATCATTTGACGCACCTGTGGTGACTCCGTCAAATCCTCCAATTAACTCTTCAGCAATACGGCCGCCAAACAGACTGCACAATTGACTGAAGAGCTGAGTACGGTTCATGCTGTACCGGTCTTCTTCTGGGAGATACTGAGTAACACCCAATGCTCTGCCGCGAGGAATAATGGTCACCTTGTGTACAGGATCATGCTCTGGTACTAGTCGACCAATAATGGCGTGGCCGGCTTCATGGTAGGCAGTGTTTATTTTCTCTTTCTCAGACATCACCATTGACCGTCTCTCGGCACCCATCATGATTTTGTCACGAGCTTTTTCGAACTCTTCCATTGTAACGACGCGTCGATTGCCACGAGCTGAAAACAGCGCTGCTTCGTTAACCAGGTTGGCAAGGTCGGCGCCGGAGAACCCAGGTGTTCCGCGAGCCAAAACAGAAAGATCCACGGCATCCTCTAAAGGTACTTTACGAGCGTGGACCTTAAGAATTTGCTCACGGCCACGAATATCGGGCAAGCTTACATATACTTGGCGATCAAATCGGCCGGGGCGCAGCAATGCTTTGTCCAGCACATCAGGACGGTTGGTAGCAGCGATAACAATCACGCCTTCATTACCTTCAAAACCATCCATCTCTACCAAAAGTTGATTGAGGGTTTGTTCCCGCTCATCATTACCACCACCATAACCACCTCCACGATGGCGTCCAACGGCGTCGATCTCATCAATAAAGATGATACAAGGTGCTTGTTTTTTGGCCTGCTCAAACATGTCACGGACTCGCGATGCACCAACACCGACGAACATCTCAACGAAATCTGAGCCAGAGATAGAAAAGAAAGGAACTTTTGCTTCACCAGAGATTGCTTTAGCCAGTAGCGTCTTACCGGTACCCGGGGGGCCAACCATCAGAACGCCCTTGGGTATGCGCCCGCCGAGGCGTTGGAATTTACTCGGATCACTTAAAAATTCGACTAACTCGCTGACATCTTCTTTTGCTTCGTCTACACCTGCCACGTCGGCAAAAGTAGTGTTAATTTGGTCACCGGTGAGCAACTTGGCTTTGCTTTTACCAAAGCTCATTGGGCCACCCTTGCCTCCAGCGCCGCCCTGCATTTGACGCATAAAGAACATAAAAATAGCAAGAATCAACAAAATCGGGAAGGCTGCGACTAACAGCTGAGAAATAAGACTGGGTTCTTCTTTTTCTTTGCCAATCACTCTAACGTTGTGATTCATTAAGTCGTCCATCAGTTTTGGATCTTGCATGTTTGGACGTACTGACCGGAACTTGGTGCCATCATTGCGCTCACCAGTGATGATTAGATCGGCAATAACTACTTCGCTGACACGGTCATTTTGCACTTCGTTGATAAAGTCAGAATAATCGATATTGTTTTGCTCAACCTCAGGCGCAAAGCTATTAAAAACAGACATTAGAATCGCGGCCAAGACTAGCCATACAATTAAATTTTTTGCCANATCGTTCAATTTACTTTCCTCTTCAATTGGCTTTTAAGCCTTTGGCGACCAGATACACTTCTCTAGACCGGGATCTTGAAGCATCTGGTTTTATAATAGACACTCCATTAAACAATGTTCTCACCTGCAGCACAAACGGATCAAACCCTTGGCCCTGAAAAAGCTTAACAATAAAAACACCATTGATCGTCAACACTTTTTCAGCTAATTCTACCGCGAGTTCAGCAAGATACATCACGGCGGGTTGATCTACTGCTTTGTTACCACTTAAGTTGGGGGCCATATCAGAAATTACAAGGTCTACAGGGCGATTTTCAATGAGTTTTAGAAGTTCATCAAAAATATCTTCTTCGGTGAAGTCTCCTTGAATAAAGTCTACACCTGCAATTGAGTCCATAGGTAACAGGTCTAATGCATGAACCCTGCCGGTGTGACCCACAAGCCTTGCTGCCACTTGAGACCAGCCACCGGGCGCTGACCCTAAATCTACGACTGTCATTCCGGATCGGATTAATCGGTCTTTTTCTACGATTTCGAGCAATTTATAACTGGCACGAGAACGATAGCCATCAACTTGAGATTGCTTTACGTAGGGATCCTTTACGTGTTGTTTGATCCAACTGCGATTTTTAGATTTCGCCATAGGTAAGTTTTCGCTAGAATGTGGAGCTACCACTTGAGCTTCCTATTATGACAACTTCCGCTACAGATAAAAAACATTTACGCCGTTTAGGGCACAATTTAAAACCAGTGGTAACAATAGCCACTAAGGGCCTAACCGATACGGTTAATGCAGAGATAGACCGAGCACTGAATGATCATGAGTTAATCAAGGTTAAGGTTGCTGTGGGAGATAGAGTCGCAAAGAAGAGTGTGAGTGAAGACATTTGCGATAGTCATGGTGCTGAGTTGATTCAGTCTATTGGGCATATGCTGCTTATTTTNCGGGCAGCAAAAAAGCCAAACCCAAAATTATCAAANTTACTTCGACANTAGACTTGAGANAAGAAGAGTCATTCCCAGTGCNGAGTTATGACATAATCTACGANGAAATTGAGGCTTCAAGGTGAAAGAGATCAGAAAAACTAGGTTATTCGTTGATTATCTTGTGAAACCGGTAATGCTGGGTTTGTTTGTTGCAGCAGTGCTAATTGTGTTGGTGCCTGATTTCCGTCCCACTACAAATAGCCCCTCTGATGACTTAATGACTTTAGAGCAAGCAAATATTAGCTCAGATTGGGCTGGGCAAGTTTCTTATGCCGTGGCCGTATCCAGAGCTGCCCCATCTGTTGTTAATGTCTACACCCTCAAAGGCACNAATAATGGCTCTCCTAGGACATCCCTGGGCTCTGGCGTCATTATGCAATCTGATGGGGTAATACTCACCAATCATCACGTTATTGACGGCGCGATGAAAATTATAGTNTTNTTATATGATGGTCGTGAGGCTGCAGCCTCAATCATTGGTACTGATCCTGAAATTGATCTTGCAGTTCTAAAGATAAATATTGAGGGCTTGACGCCTATAGCTTTAGGCGACCCTGATCAGGCTAGAATCGGTGATGTGGTGTTGGCTATAGGAAACCCTTCGGGAATTGGTCAATCTGTCACCCAAGGCATTATCAGTGCAAAGGGACGAACCACCCAACAAGAAAATATCTTCGAAAACTTTATTCAAACAGATGCTGCNATTAATGCAGGAAGTTCAGGCGGAGCCTTGGTCGATGCCTATGGCAATTTACTTGGAATCAACACCGCTAAACTTGGTGCGTCTGGTATCAGTTTCGCAATCCCCGTGGACGAAGCTCAAACGGTTTTAGAAGATATTCTTCAACACGGTAGAGTNGTCAGAGGCTGGCTGGGTATGAGTGCTAATCCGGGGTTTCTAGCTGAAANTATCGCTAAGGAACTTGGTGTTTCACAAACGTTTGGAATCTCAGGAATCACTAATGGTGGCCCTGCAGATAACTCGGGCATAAGGGTTGGAGATCTTATTGTTAAGATAGATGCTGTGCCTGTAACAGATCCGACGGCGAGCGTGATGCAAATTACTAATGTATCTCCAGGTCAGCCGGTTAAGATAAGTGTTTTGAGAGAAGATAAACTTCTTGAGTTCACGGTGATCGCAGGTGATCGCGGGGAAGCACTGGCCAAAGGGCTACTTTAAAAAGTCGCCTACAGCAGATAGTAGCTCCTGATTCTGACTCTCTGTACCGACTGTTATTCGCAAGAACGACTTAATTCTCGGCTGCTTAAAGTGCCGCACTATGATGCCCAATTCTCTAAGATAAGCTGCAATAGCCTCAGCTGAGTNTTGAGCGTGATGCACAAAAACGAAGTTAGCCGCTGAAGGTAAAACGGTAAAGCCTAGTTGTTTGAGATCTTTACTCAGCTCTTCGCGGTCTTTGATGATCCTGTCACACGTCTTGTCAAAATAGTCTTTATCCTCAAACGCTGCAATCCCAGCTGCTATTTGTAGATGCCCAAGAGGATAGGAGTTAAAGCTATTTTTAACCCGCTCTAAGCCTTCTATTAAATCAACAGAACCCATTGCATAACCAATTCTCATGCCCGCGAGCGACCTAGATTTTGACATAGTCTGAACGACCAGCAAATTAGGATAATGATCAATTAATGGAACTGCAGATTGCCCACCAAANTCAATGTAAGCTTCATCGATAACGATGACTGAATCTTGATTGGCTTTTAGTAATTGCTCGATTGAATCAGTGTCCAGCAATCTACCTGTGGGCGCATTNGGGTTGGGAAAAATAATTCCACCATTAAGCTGCTGATAATCAGCAACATCAATACAAAGATCATCGCTTAACGGTATTACTGAGTAATCAATGCNATATAAACGACAAAACACAGTATAAAAGCTGTAGGTTATGTCTGGAAATAGCAGGGGTGCCGGTTGTTTTAATAATCCGTTAAACACATGCGCCAANACCTCATCTGAACCGTTGCCAACAAAAATTTGGTCACTATTGAGATTATAGTACTTGGCAATAGCTTGTTTTAACCCNTCAGCCCCTGGGGGTGGGTATAGGCGCAAATCTTGATTCAGCGCAGCATCTAAAGCTGCTATAGCCCCTGGTGAGGGACCATAAGGATTCTCATTGGTGTTTAACTTTACTATATTGGTTGTGCGCGGTTGCTCCCCCGGGGTGTAGGGTTCTAGTTGNGTTACAAAATCACTCCAATATTTACTCATTAAGCTACCTTACTAGCACTCTCTAACCAAACTTATTACTTTTCAATTCGATACTCTGCTGAGCGAGCATGGGCGGTCAAAGATTCTCCGCGCCCAAGAACTGATGCTAATTTACCTAATTCTGACGCACCCTGCTCGGTACAATAAATTAATGAACTGCGTTTTTGAAAATCGTACACCCCCAACGGTGAGGAAAATCGTGCTGTGGCAGAAGTGGGCAAAACGTGGTTTGGCCCAGCACAGTAATCTCCAAGCGCCTCAGCGGTGTGGCGCCCCATGAATATAGCACCTGCATGATGAATACTAGGCAGCCAAGACTCTGGATCTTCCACCGACAGCTCTAAGTGTTCTGGTGCAATTCGGTTGGAAATTTCAGCAGCCTGTTCGGGGCTATCAACCAAAATTAAAGCACCCCTGCTGGCCAGTGACTTGGCAATAATGTCACAACGTTCCATCTCAGGAAGAAGTCTTGCCATAGATTCACCTACCGCTTGAATGAACNTAGGGTCCCAGGTGAGCAATATCGCTTGGGCATCCTCATCATGTTCAGCTTGAGAAAAAAGGTCCATTGCGATCCAATCAGGATTAGTCTTACCATCGCAAATGACGAGTATTTCACTGGGTCCTGCGACCATATCCAACCCCACCGACCCAAAAACAAATCGCTTGGCAGTAGCTACATAAATATTTCCAGGGCCAACAATTTTATCGACTTTAGGGATTGTAGCGGTGCCATAAGCCAGTGCTGCAACGGCCTGAGCACCACCAATCGTAAATACACGGTCTACACCGGCAATAGCAGCGGCAGCCAATACTATAGGAGTTAGTTCTCCATCAGGCGCCGGCACCACCATAATAATCTCCTGAACTCCCGCTACTCGAGCTGGAATAGCATTCATTAATACAGAAGATGGGTAGCTCGCCTTGCCTCCGGGTACATAAATACCAACACGTTGCATGGGCGTAATTTGTTGTCCTAGCATGGTGCCATCTGGCTCTTTATATTGCCAAGAGTCCTGCAATTGATGTTGGTGATAATCCTCTATTCGTTGGGCCGATTTCTCAAGGGCCTGACGAGTCTCATGGTCTAGAGACGCTAAGGCTCTGCTCATCTCTTCTTGACCTACACAAATCTGAGTGATGTCACTGCAGCTGCGGCGATCCAATCGATTAGTTAATTCAAGCAATGCGTCATCACCATTACTTTGGATATGACTAATAATCTCAACAACAGTTTTTTCAACAGCTGTGTTCGACGCCATATCCCAAGCAATTAGCGAGTCTAATGTCTCACTAAATCCGGGGTCCGTAGTTTTTAGACGCGAAATCTTAACGCCTTGATTACGAGTGGTTGTACTCACAATTCAACCGCCTGACCGATTGCATCTACAATCGACTGGATACTGCTAAATTTGGTTTTCATGGCCGCTTTATTAACAATAAGCCTTGCACTAATATCCGCAATCTCATCTCGAACCTCTAAACCATTAGCTTTAAGAGTGTTGCCTGTATCAACGATATCAACAATTTCATGGGCGAGTTCTAATATAGGGGCTAGTTCCATAGCGCCGTACAACTTAATAAGGTCGGCTTGTCTCCCCTGCTCTGCATAAAATTTGCGCGCAATATTGACGTACTTGGTTGCAACCCTAAGTCGGCCCTGATGAGAGGGAGCTCCTTTCGCCACAGCAGTCATAAGTTTGCAACGTGCAATGCCAAGATCTAGGGGTTCGTAGTATCCATCCCCTTGGTGCTCTAGTAGCAAATCTTTACCCGCAACGCCGATATCTGCAGCACCGAACTGCACATAGGTAGCGACATCCGAACCCCTTAATATTAGTAGCCGAAGTTTAGGTCGATTTGTTTCAAACACTAGCTTACGGCTGGAAAAAATATCTTCCAGAGGCTCAATTCCTGCCTGATCTAATAACGGCAATGTTTCCTTTAAAATACGCCCTTTAGTTAGCGCTAAAGTAATCTGAGTCATGTCTCGTTAGCATCCTCAACTACAAAATTTTATGTATCAAATAAAGTTTAACTACTCTGGTGCACGATGTATCTTTGCTCCGAGTTGTCTGAGCTTTTCCTCGATGCATTCATACCCACGATCAATATGATAGATACGATCAACAATCGTCTCTCCCTCTGCTACCATTCCAGCAATAACCAGAGCGGCTGAAGCTCTTAAGTCCGAGGCCATTACCTGGGCACCTTTTAATTTTTCCACGCCCGATACGATGGCTGAATTACCTTCTACGACAATTTGGGCACCCATGCGATTGAGCTCTTGAACCTGCATCAATCGGTTCTCAAAAATAGTTTCAGTAATAACGCCCGACCCCTCAGCAACTGCGTTAACTGCGGTCAATTGCGCCTGCATATCTGTTGGAAACGCGGGATAGGGTGCGGTTTTTAAACTGATAGATTTAGGCCGTCGACCCAACATATCTAACTCTATCCAATCATCACCTACGGTTATCTTCGCACCTGTTTCTTCCAACTTCCTCAACACCGCTTCTAGGGTGGTGGGGTCGGTCTGATTGACTCTTATCTTGCCCTGAGTGGCCACTGCTGCAGCAAGATAGGTGCCTGTTTCAATTCTGTCTGGCATCACCTTGTATGTGCCGCCACAAAGCTTCTCAACGCCATGAATTGTGAGAGTACTCGTTCCAGCACCTTGAACATTAGCACCCCATGCATTTAGGCACTCCGCTAAATCAACTATTTCTGGCTCGCGCGCAGCATTCTCAATCGTTGTAATTCCATCGGCTAAGGCGGCGGCCATCATTAAATTTTCAGTCGCTCCGACTGACACCAAATCCATAAGAATTCGAGTGCCTTTCAATCGACCATCGCAGATCGCATTGATATATCCTTTGTCAATATCAATAGTTGCACCCATTGCTTCCAACCCGCGTAAATGAAGATCAACGGGCCGGCTACCAATCGCACAACCTCCAGGAAATGAAACGTTAGCTTCGCCATAACGAGACAGCAGAGGACCTAAAACCAATATAGATGCCCTCATAGTCTTTACAAGGTCATAGGGTGCGGTAACGCTATTCAACGTTGATGTGTCTATTTCAACAGACATTTTTTCATCGACACTGAGACTCACACCCAGGGTGCCGAGCAACTCGATCGTTGTAGTCACATCTTGTAAGTGCGGCAAGTTGTCGATGCTGACCAAACCTTCACACAGCAATGAGGCCGACAATATCGGCAGCGCT
>NYWV01000013.1 GCA_002685195.1 Porticoccaceae bacterium | reverse complement strand
AAAGATATGTCAATTACCGATCTGGGTAATTCTATTCGCGAAGATGTAACATTTATTCTAAGCCCCCTTCTTAAGTAACCAAAAATGCGATGATTCGAAGAAAAAATGGTTCACAAACAAATTATATAGAGTAGACTCTAAATTTATTGTACACTGTATCAAAAGGTTTAAATCATAAAGAAATGAAATGTAAAAGTAAGAGGAGATTAAGTGAATCTTTTCTTGAATTTTTTACTACCAAGGGGCCCAAAAATGAATCCTACGATGTCGTTTAATAAAACTAAAGTCGCTACAGCCATTGCCTTAGTAACAACCATGACAGCTCAAACAAATTACGTATCTGCCGCGGAATCAGCAACCTTAGAGGAAATTGTAGTTACTGCAACTCGAAGAGAAATGAATGCTAGCGACGTTCCATTCAATATCTCTGCAATATCAGGAGAGGAGATAGAAGCTGCTAATATCACTGATTTTCAAGAGTTGATGCGCGCAATGCCCGGTATATCAGTTTCTGATGGTGGTGGCCGATTTGCAGAAAATAATAATGTTATTACGATTAGGGGGCTCAATGTTGATCCTGCGGCTACAGATCGACGATTTCTATCTGATCCAACAGTATCGACATACGTGGGTGATACACCTGTTTTTGCAAATTTTGTTCTTAAGGACGTTAAAAGAATTGAGGCTATGCGCGGACCTCAAGGAACGCTGTATGGATCAGGCTCGCTAGGTGGTACGGTTCGATTTGTTATGAATGAACCAAGTACTGAGGGACTGGAAGCCAGAATAGATACCTCAATTGGGACAACATCGGGGTCACCTGGACAAAATTTCAGTGCCGATATGGTTTTAAATATTCCTCTTTCGGATGACTTGGCCTTTAGGTTCAGTAGCGGCATTATTGATAATGATGGTGTGATCGATTACGCAAATGTCTATGCGACAGATGCTAATGGGGTGCCATTAGCANAGGACGGTGATATCGCCTATGGGAAACCCGTATATACCAATAATAAGCAAGCTGATACCGTTGACGTTGACTATGCCAAAGCGGCGTTGAAGTGGGAGCCTAATGATAATTTTGAGGCCACNCTTACCTTTATGAATCAGAAAGGTGATTATGGTGGTCGGCGACAGGCGTCATCCGGCCCCGACGGATGGGGAGAATACTANGATGATTACGAAATCGGCGCAGTCATTAACGAGCCCTCATCTAATGAATCTGAGTTCACTAGTCTTGAAATGACTTATGATTTAGGATTTGCAACACTCAGTTCAAGTACATCGCAGTACGAACGCTCTTACGAAGGAATCAGTGACAATACCGGATTTTTTGCCGCTAAAGGCTGGTTGTATTGGTATGGATATGGTTACATGCCGCGTCCCGCCATGGCCGCGGAGCGCCAAAATTCTGAGGAAGCATTTGTTCAAGAGTTACGTCTAGTCTCTAATGGTGACCAGAAAATTAATTGGACNATNGGTGCCTTTTATATGGATCAAGATGCTTCTGCTGCGCAGCAAACTAGAGCAAGAGGCTTCCAGGAGTGGTGGGCTGCTGCAAGNGGCCCTGTGCCCTATCAAGGTTATCTTGCAGATCCTCCCTACAGCTATATCGGTCTCTATTATAATCCTGACTCTAATATTACATTTGACTGGACTCATGATAGAGAATTTACCGACTTTGCACTGTTTGGAGAAGTAACCTGGAAGTTGTCCGACACGCTCTCCGCTACCCTGGGTGCACGCTATTTTGATAATGAAGACAGAGTAACCTCTCAAACCTCATTTCCTATCTGGTACGCCTATAACCCNGTTGTTGAGGACACACAGGAAGATAGTGATACCCTCTTAAAATTTAATCTAGCTTGGGATTATGATGATGATACGATGGTCTATGGAACCATTTCAGAGGGTTATCGTCGAGGTGGTACTAATGCAGCTCCGGTAAGACCTGATGTTAATTATCCTAATGATCCAGAGTGGAGTAGTTTTAGCAGTGACACAGTTCTTAACTATGAGGTCGGTATCAAGGGTCAATTAGATAAGATTAACTATACTATTGCTGCATTTTATGTGGACTGGTCTGACCCGCAAGTTAACGTAGCTACGCCTTCGGGCGCCTACTATGCAGTAGCTAACGGAAACTCAGCAGCGTCCAAAGGACTAGAAACAGAGTTTAATTGGGCGGTATCAAACTCTGTAACTTTATTTGGTGGCTATACCTATGTCGACGCGTCTCTTACGAATGATTTATATCTTCACGATGCGAGCGATTTAACCACGGGTAAGTCTGAGTTAAGAGCAACAGATGGAGCGCAACTCCCAGGTACTGCCGAAAATACCATTAATATAGGTGCTAAACATGAGACAGTTCTGGACAATGGCCTGCTGTTAGTCAGCCGTATTGATGGTTACTACCAATCTGAAGTAGAGAACTCAATCTTAAATATTGATCCCGATTGGGCTGCTAAATTAGGCGGTTTTCACCTGTGGTTTATGTCAACGACTCTAGTAGGTGATCACTGGACTGCCTCTCTTGTTGCTAAAAATCTGTTTAATGAGCGCGGTACGGTCGCGACCTACAAAGAAGAGTACATGACGTCAGATGTAGCTAATGGTTTTTATGGTACAGGCCAGAAAGATTTTATCACCGCGCCAAGAACCATTACATTAAAGACTAGCTATCGCTTCTAATGGGACTTTTATTCTGGAGCTGAGCGACTCTCGGCTTCAGTATAAGTTCGATTCATATGATTTAGAATGTGAATCAATCAACCTGGAATAGTGAACGCTATGCATACCAATGTCATGCAGCTCTACTCTCTAACTAAGTCTGCACTAGAGCAAAATGAGATAAAAAAATCGATAGATGCCTGTCGAGCACTAAATTCTCAGTTTCCAGATTTTTTTGAGGGCTGGTGGCTAGCCGGGTGCATTCATTTGCGCTTACAAAAGCCTGAAGCTGGTCTCATATCAACTAGTAGAGCGCTCGAGCTAAAGCATAATCACCCTCTCATCCTGATCCAAAGGGTTGAATTTTTATCACTCTTGGAGAGACACGGGGAAGTAAAGCAGACTCTTGAAACTCTTGCTGATGACCAGTCAGGAGACCCCGATATCCACACTAATATTGCAATGCTCTTATCAGCAGAGGAAATGCATCGAGCTGCTATCAGGCATTATCTTGTCGCTGTACAACTGAGACCAAAAGACGCACAGCTTTACTACAATTTAGCAGCCGCCTATAGGTTCACAGGTGATTCACAAAAATGCGAAGCGAGCCTAAATAAGTGCCTGAATATCAATTACCTTGATGCCGAAGCTCAATCAATGCGCTCATCCCTGCGTACTCAATCTGAAAGCGATAATCATATCGATGAACTGATTAGAGCTCATACAGACCGTGCCATTTCAGAATCTGATAAATCAGGTATGTGCTACGCATTATCAAAAGAGTTCGATGATTTAGATAATATTGAAAAGTCTTTTAGTTATCTCAAAAAAGGCTCAGATATACGCAGAGCATCCATGTCTTATGACGTCAAAACTGATGAAACCATTATGGAGGCTATTAAAAATCACTTTGATAGCGCCACTTGTAAAAAGACGATCTCTGTACGGCCGGGCATTCAGCCTATTTTTATAATTGGCCTACCCCGAAGTGGGACTACCTTACTGGAGCGAATATTAGACAGTCATTCATCGATATTATCCAGAGGCGAGCTGGATATCTTTGGTGTCGAAATGGCAAAAGAAGCATCAATNCACACTAACAAGAGCAATCCATCTATTCTTGACTTAATTAGCCAGTCAAAAAATATTGATCTAGATTCTCTAGCAGATCGATACCTTAGTAAGGCCGCGCCAGCAAACAACAGCGGCAGTTATTTTATCGATAAGTTACCGTTGAACTTTTTGTATGTTGGCCTTATTCACCGCGCCTTGCCTGAAGCTAAAATCATCAACCTAACTCGACACCCTTTAGCTTCGTGTATGGCGATGTATAGGCAGCAATTTAGAGACATATATCCATTCTCATATGATCTCACTGATCTTGGTCATTACTTTGTCGCCTACCACAGGTTGATGTCTCATTGGAATTCGGTCTTGCCTGGCGTGATCCATTCGGTCAGCTATGAGAATCTTGTTATTAATACAGAAAAAGAAACNAAACGAGTCCTAAAGTTTTGTGATTTAACGTGGGAACCTAGATGCCTCAGATTCTATGAGAATGAAGCACCCTCCACTACGGCGAGTGCCACTCAAGTNAGGCAGCCCGTTTATAACAGATCAATCAATCAATGGCGAAAATACACCCATCATCTTGATAACCTAAGCGCAATTATAGCCAAGGCAGGCATCGATGTTGAGTAACCTATTACGTATGTTTCACTCTAAAAACTGGTATCCAACAAGTTTAATCTTGATGATGATGCTAAGCCCAAATAGTGCCGCNAATACTGAGATTAAAGTCTCTATTGGCGAGTCAAGTATCATGCAATTTCAAGTCTTACAGGATACCTTCAAGTACACTCGGACAACAGGCAAGAAGTTAGGCCAGCTACCCCTAACTGAATTTGACATAGTTCTCGCTGATGATGGTCGTGTAATCCCCTCCACTAGGGGCCTGCACGTCACACAAAATGAATATTGGAATATAATCTTTGAACCTGGCAGTTGGTACCTTCGAGACGAAAAAGTCAGTATCGTACTCCCCTTTGCTCTGATTGAAAAAAATGCGAACTGTACTCATCAGGGCATNATAATTATAGANAACAATACCGCCGGCTATCAAATAGCNTCTGAAACATGTCAATACTTTCAGTTTAATGTCCTCGGGAGGAGCGATATTCAACTGACAACCAAAATTAAAGGCTCCAGTGATGCTGTTATCNCTTCCCATACNAATGAACGAGACAGTCGATTACCAGAAAAATCTATCATTAATATTTCAATAGACTATCCAGCATTAGACCCAGTTNTTTTCTCACAGCTANACTATATTGAATCATCATCGATGAGNATNTTTGGTGCAGTGATAAATGGCACACACTACACCAGTGATTGCCCAACTCGAGCTTCTACCTTCCCTGACTGCTCGCATTTTCCGCTACCTGCTTACTCACTATCAAAATCTATTATTGGAGGTATTGGGTTAATGCGATTAGAGGCACTTTATCCAGGCACCGCTGATCTTTTGGTTAAAGATTTAATTCCTGAGTGCTCAGCATGGGGTGANATTACTTTNAGTCACTTNCTAAATAACACTACAGGGCGTTATGGAAGTAGCAACCCCCATTACGATGAAGACAATCATCTCGCTTCCTTCCTTAATAAAACCTCAGCCAAAGCAAAAACAGAGCATGCATGTAAGCGCTATAGAATTAAACAAAAACCAGGTGAACAGTGGGTTTACCATACAACTGAGTATTGGTTACTAGGCGTGGCAATGCAGAACTTTTGGCGTAAAAAGCGTGATGAAAAATCAGACTTTTATACGGATGTCTTAAATCCACTTTGGCGGGAGCTTGGATTATCGCCAGTACTGGATGAACCCCATCGTCAGACAGGTCAGCCACTTACCGGTTGGGGGCTTACATTGCTACGCAGTGATATAGCCATAATTGCGAGCATGTTATCCCTTGAAAAATCAGTTTTTACTCGCCACTTAGATCAATCTATGTTCAAAAAAGCTATGCAAAGAGAGCCCTCTGATCGTGGGTCTGTCGCTGGCTCTGAAACTCTTCGCTTTCAAAATGGTTTTTGGGCGTGGGATGCTAGTTCTGTTTTAGAGTGTAAAGAAGAAAAATGGCTCCCTTTCATGTCTGGTTATGGTGGTATCAGCGTTGTGCTACTTCCAGATGGAGATGTGTATTACTACTTTAGTGACGGTGGTATTTTTCGCTTCGCTGAGGTTATAGAACATTTAAACAGCACTAACCCTATCTGCTAAGGAACTCTTATGACTTTAAAAATAACCAATGAAAATGAGGCGACCAGAATACCAAAAGCCTCCAAAGACGGAATTATTGTCGCTATTTTCTTGGCGTTTTTAGCTACAGCTGGATTATTTTATGTCAACTTAGGCGGTGCGTTTCTGTCTGCGTTCGTAGATGGGCTTGGAATTAGCCGTGAGTCAGCCGGCTATATTACTAGCGCCAATAAATACGGTGCTGCTTTTGGTGCTCTTCTAGCTACTTTTATTGTGAAGCACATTAGATGGCGGAAATCCGCCTGTGTCACCTTATTGATACTAATCGGTGTGGACATTTTATCCTTTTCTCTATCTGATCCAAATGTGTTAATCGCTGTCAGGTTTGTCCATGGCACTATAGGTGGATTCTTAGTAGGTTTAGGATTTTCAATTATTGCNAAAACTNCNAGNCCAGATCGCNTATTTGGCATGCTGGTGGCTGTTCAGTACACATTTGGTAGTGTTGGGATATTTACCGTTCCAAAATTAGTTNGTACATTTGGNCCAGGTGCTGCATTTGGANCNCTCATTGCGTTCAGTACTGTCACNCTATNNATGATTCCCTTCATCCCAGACTATGCAGAACGANAAGAAAAACACCGTACAACCAATGAAAAATCTAATCCTGGGAAGATATTGCTTGCTCCAGCTGCGCTAGGACTATTAGCTTTATTCTTCTTCCAATCATCTAATATGGGCGTNGCAGACTATGCCTTAGAGCTTGGCAAAGACAGTGGTTANAGTATTGNNTATTTAAGCAACATACTAACTGTTGCCAATATTATCGCAGTAAGTGGGGCGCTGTTAGTATATGGCATCGGAACCAAGTTTGGTCGAGCACTGCCAATAGCATTTGGCTCAGGGATCGCCGCTCTATTTACCTTTTTTTTCCACTGGTCAGAAATACCGGAAGCATATTTTCTTGCCAATGCTGTGACTGGAATTACNTGGGCATTTACTGTTCCTTATTTACTNGGTTTATGNGCCACATTTGATNATAGAGGNCAGNTAGTGGTGTTTGCTGGNTTNATTTCAAAAATGGGACTAGCTAGNGGCCCTCTTGTGGCAGCNATGGTAGTAGGAAAAGACAATTTTGGCTTAATTATTAATCTAGCCACAGCTGGATTAATAGCCTGTGCAATCCTAGCTTTCTGGCCAGCCAAACGTAGTGAAAATAACTCAATCAGTGCTTTAAAAGAGGAATAAAGATGACACATTTTACTATTGCTGGGTTACAACTAAATCTCAAAGACAGACAAAATCTTGAACACTTCATTAATAAGGTGAAGTCTACAATAAGACGATTTCCCTTCGTACAAATGATTGTGGGTAGTGAGTTATCCATTTGTGGTGCTGGTGTAAATCATGCAGGCCCAATGTTAGATGAAATAGAATCTAGCCTCTGTGACTTAGCCTCAGAACTCAATATCTGGCTAGTACCAGGTTCTATTTATCAGAGAATCAACGGTAGTATTTATAATACAGCACCGGTAATCAATCCCCGCGGAGAAGTAATCGCTCGGTTTCAAAAAATATGTCCATTTTTACCTTATGAAAGAGGAGTTGATGCGGGATCAGATATCTGCTGCTTTGATGTACCCGAAGTTGGTCGTTTTGGTCTCTACATATGCTATGACATGTGGTTTCCTGAACTGAGTAGGGCAATGATTAATCAAGGTGCAGAAATCATTTTACATCCTACGCTAACCGACACCTGCGATCGCAGTGTAGAAAAAGCGATGGTCCAGGCAACAGCTGCCCAACAGCAATGTTATCTTGTTGATATCAATGGCACTGGAGCCCTTGGTGTAGGCCAATCTGTCGTAGCAGGCCCTGAGGGTGAAATCATCCATGAAGCACTTACTGGCGAGGAAGTCATTCTATTCGAAGCAAATCTAGATAAAGTAAGACGGACACGAAAACGAGGTATTTTGGGGTTAGGGCAGCCATTAAAAAGTTACCGCGATAGCATTATAGGTAAATCTACAAAATTGCAGCCTGATAATTCTTTATATCTGGAGTCTCTTGGGCCACTAGAGGTTCCTATAAAAGAAGCATAGCACTGGCAATAAGCCTTAAACCTTGTCGAAGAGATTAAAGAGTTTTCCAATTAAAGTGTTATTTCAATCGGACTCTGATGCCATTAAATAAATCATTTCAAGGCCAATAGTGGCCCCCGCTAAAGCGGTAATATCAGCGTGATCATAGGCCGGTGCCACCTCAACTACATCAGCTCCAACAACATTAATGCCTGCCAACCCTCGAAGAATATTCATCGCTTTATTTGTGGTTATTCCACCAACGACTGGGGTGCCTGTACCCGGCGCGTAAGCCGGATCTAAACAATCAATATCAAAGGTGATATAGACGGGCATATCGCCCACCCTGCTTTTTATTTGCGCCGCTATTTCTTCACTGGTTAGGACATTAGTGTGGGTAGCATCAATCACTTGGAATAAATGACTATCAGTCGTGTATTCAGTGCGAATACCAATCTGAATTGAGTGATTGGGGTCAATCAGCCCCTCTTTGGGGGCATAATAAAACATACATCCGTGGTCGTAACATGATGTCGTGTCGTCCTCAGGTGTATAGGTATCTGTATGAGCATCAAAGTGCACCAAAGCCACTGGCCCATGATGTTTATGGACAGCTCGCAGTAAGGGTAGAGTAACAAAATGATCGCCGCCAAAACTCAGGGTTTTCTTACCCTGTTGGTGAATAGCTCCAACGTGTTTAACGACAGTATCGATCATTGACACTGATTCACTTGGCTTAAATTCAATATCACCATAATCAATAGCATTGATCTTATCCAATGCCTTAAAGGTCCACGGCCAGCGCTTCTCCTCCCAACGCAGGTTGGCGGATGCTGCACGAACACTTTGAGGCCCATGACGAGTACCTGCTCTGCCTGTAGTACCTAAATCATAGGGAATTCCCATCACTACAAGGTCAGCTGATTTGATATCTCTGGTAATAGGAAGCCCCAGGTAGCTAAAGGTATTAGCAAACATTGAGTAACTCTCGAAAATCTCTTCATCTGACATAGGACACTCCTCTTTGGCACTTACAATCTGTGTTTTTATTAATCGACCCAGATACCCTGCTCTCGTAAATCATTCATGGCAAGCTCTAACCCTCTGCGCAGTATAGAGACTAACTCATCGACCTGCTGTTTGGTAATAATCAGTGGCGGTGAAATAATACAGATATTAATGAACGGTCTCACCAGTAGCCCCAACCGCTGACAGTGCTGATCAACCATCTCACCGATGGCGTAGTCTTTAGCCAACAGATCATCTTCGTTATGGCCCTCAATAGTCATCTCTACCGCAGCCATAAGACCCTCACCGCGAACATTACCAACCAAGGAAATATCCTGAAGGGTGCGAAGTTGTTGCTGAAAATAAGGCCCTACTTTGTGAACATTATCCAATATATTTTCTTTTTCGATAATATCCCAACTTGCTAAAGCTGCGGCACAGGCAACCGGAGTACCGCCCCAGGTATAGCCATTGGAGTACAGACAGCCATCGGCATTATCACCAGTGAAAGTCTCTAGTAGAGATTCAGAGACTGCATAACCGCCCATGGGAATATAACCTGAGGTAACACCTTTGGCGAAAATAATAATGTCAGGGACGATACCAAACACCTCCTCAGAGGCGAACCAGTGGCCAAGCCGGCCAAAGGCGGTGACCACCTCGTCGGCAATGTAAATAATGTTGTGCTTTTTAACCATCTCCCAGCAGCGATAGTTATAATCTGCTGGTGGCACAATGACCCCACCACTAGCAAGAATTGGCTCGGCAATAAAGCACATGACCTTGTCCGGCCCAATCTCAAGAATTTTTTGCTCTAACTCATCTATCAGATAATCACAGAGAGTCTCTTCAGTTTCAAACTGTGGGTGGTAAAAATGGCACGGAGCTGACAGAAAATGAATGCCCTCGCGCTTTATGTCCATGGCAGTCTTATCACGCTCTTTGCCTGTAATCGAAGCAGCCAGGTATGTACTGCCGTGATAGGCTTTTTCTCGGGTGATAATATGCTTACGCTGAGGCTGACCGGTTATATTGCTGGCTAATTGACACAGTCGCAATGCGGAATCAACAGCAGTGGAGCCGCCTGTGGTGAAATAAATGCGGTTGAGATCACCGGGAGTTTTTGCGGCAATGCGCTCAGCTAGCTCTACCTCGCGGTTATTAATGACAGAGAAACTGGTGGCATAACTGAGATTCATTATTTGTTCTGCAACAGCATCGGCAATCTCTTGACGACCATATCCAGTCTGCATGCACCACATACCAGCCGGCCCATCTAGTAGCCTATTCCCCTCAGCATCGTAAATATAAATACCCTCGCCTCGGGTAATCACTGAACTCTGATCGTCTTCACCTAAGGTTCCAAGATCTCCCCAAGGATGCAACAGATGCTGGTTGTATTTGTCTCGATAACCTTTAGTTTTCACAATATTTACCTTAACGTTTTAAAGAGATAGTGTTGATGACCAGCGCTTATAGAGTTGCTCAGCAACCTGATTGAGCGCGACTATATTAGCCGACAGAGGCTTTTTGATCTGTTCATAATTCTGAATACTGGGAGCCGTGACCTGTAAGTCATCTGTCCACCGAGTAATCCATTCGGTCAATAACTGCTTAGTCATCTCAACGTGGCCCTGCATAGCAAGAACATTATCGCCATAACTATAAGCTTGATTGTGGCAGTGGTCGGAGGAAAATAAAAGCTGAGCCTTATCGGGAATTGCGAAAGTCTCGTAGTGCCAGTGGAACATCATGAAGGGATTGCCGATGTTTTCCAACCATTCGATACTATGATTATTGTTCTGCTTGAAGCATTGATGCCAACCCACCTCACCCACGGGATTGGTGGTCACTGGTGCACCTAGAGCCCTACTAATTAATTGTCCACCTAAGCAGTGCCCCAAAACCGGTATATTTGCTTGTAGTGCTGAGTGAATAAGAGCAATTTCTTGTCTTATCCAAGGAATATCATCATTGGCGCTCATTACTCCGCCCATAAAGACTAGCCCCACTATACTCTCGTCCAACTGAGGTATGGCATCACCTTGGTAGCTGCGAACAATACGGTATGGAATACCTTTTTTATAAAGATAGTCAGCAATATAGCCCGGGTGCTCATCATCCATGTGTAAGAAAATCAGCACTTGTCTCGTCATAACATCACCTAGATTGCATCAAGCATTTTATACCACATCATGCCTACCGCCATGGCTGGACGCCGCAGTAACTTCCCACCCGGCCAAGGTAGGTGGAACATTTTATTCATTAAATCAAACCGATAAGAGTCACCATCAACAGCCTCAGCAAGAATTCGACCAGCCATATGCGTGGGGGCAACACCGTGACCAGAGTAGCCAGTGACGTAAAGTACATTGCTGTTTTTGATGCGACCAATTTGAGGCATTCTTCGAACACTTATCGCCATATTGCCGGCCCACTTATAGTCAATTCGTACATTACGCNAAGCAGGAAAAACTTTAGCCATTTTCGACCGCATAACANCTTCGGCGTTGGCTGGCTCGAGACCGGTATAATTTGAAAGTCCACCAAAAAGAAGGCGTTTGTCAGCAGAGAGGCGATAATAATCTAGCGCAGTCCTGGAATCACAGACCGCAACATCTTTCACCATGCACTGTGCCACTTGCTCTTTTGACAGGGGCTCTGTAGCAATAATAACACTGGTGGATGGCAATACTCGATCATCCAAACGAGGAACTAAATCACCCATATATGCGTTACCACACAAAATTACCTTGTCTGCCGTAATCTGTCCCTTCTCAGTTTTGACCACAGGACGATCGGTATACTGAATATCAATAACCCTAGACTGTTCAAAGATTTGAGCACCCATTTGTTCGGCAGCTCGCGCTTCACCTATACATAAATTTAGAGGTTGAATATGCCCCCAATCTTCACGGTAGTATCCACCTAAATAGATGTCTGAATTAACATAGTCTTTCATCTGCTGCCGATCAAGAAGCTTTATGGCTGGCTCTTCTTCCGCCCACTGCTGATAATCTTTTAAGTGGCGTTTTTTCAGTGCCACCTCACAGTAGCCCCATTTTAAATCGCAGTCGATGTTGTATTTCTCAATACGCTCCTTAACGATATCNACACACTCAGAACTCATTTTTTCTACGGTATCGACACCTTCATCACCGATATTCATTCGAAATGCGCTGGGGTTGTGACCAAACCCTCCGATAATCTGGCCACCATTTCGACCCGAGGCTCCCCAACTGATTCGGTTTGCCTCTATTAAGGCTACCTTGTAGCCACGCTCACAGAGTTCAACAGCAGTAGAGACACCACTAAAACCGGCACCCACAATGACAATNTCTACATCAAGATTATCCTCTAATTGAGGATAATCCGTCTGCCAATTGGCGGACGCTGCATAATAAGAAAGGGCATGTTCACTGGTGTCTGCTGTGGCTTTTAAAAACATTGGCAAATCCTTTTGTGGTTTAGCTTGCTTGTACTTGTGACAAACCCTTTAAATACCAAGTCACAAACTCATTCAGTGTAGATTCATGCTCTGGGTGAAAAGGGCCGGGTTCAAAAAACTGTGAATTAACACCTTCACTATTCCTAGTGATAATAAATTCATCTTCAAGAGTTGTGTGATGCCACAACCAAGTGAGGTCCTCTTTGTTGTAATCAGTACCTTCTTCAGCATCCCCGTTGACATACCATACCAACTCCATATCTGTCTCGGTGATACTGCGGGGAATAAAACGATAAAGGACACAGTGGTCTGGATAGTTCAACATAAATGTTAGTGGCCCCATCTGAAAATCTCCGGCGCCCCCGTCATACCCTTTCATATTGCCCATCAAAGGTGCCACTGGCTTGCCATCTTTACTACCCGATTGCATACCCTCATAGAGTGCGTAGCGGCTGTGGTAAGAGCAGGCTCCAAAATCAGCAGCNTCGTTATAATAGCCATAGTATTCATCGGCAATACCGGAGACACCTGTGGCCTCTTCNGCTCTAGCCCACATGGCTTCATTAATTGGTTTTACTTTATGCGCTAATGCTTGGAGTGTGTGTAGTTTGGCGTAGTTTTTGTGGGAGCTGGCACAGTGATAACACTCTAAATAATTCTCTAAACACAGCTTCCAGTTAGCATTAACACGATAGGTTTCTGCGTGTGCAACTTTTGCATTCTCTAGGTCATAGGCACCAAGCTGAGCCTTAATATGTGACAACGGCTTAACAAAATCTGGCGCATCAGGATTACAATTGATAAAAATCATGCCCTGAAACAAGACCANTCTCACCTGTTTTAACGCATAATCCTTTGGATTAAACCCTTCCAAAACATGCATGTCACGGGCTGCCTTTAACGAACCATCAGTACCATANCCCCAACCATGATAAGGACAGACAAAAGCACGACGATTTCCCTTNGCCTCTTCGCACACTCTCGCGCCCCGATGGCGACAAATATTGTGCATTGCTCGAACTTCACCCTCGTGATCTCGGCAGATAATGATGGAATCTTCACCGATATCAAATAAAAAATAATCACCCTTCTCAGCAACTTGGCTAACATGTCCAGCGTAAAGCCAACTTTTGAAAATAATGTGCTCAAGTTCCGACTGATAAGTAACATGAGAGCGATAAAAATACGGATCCATCGCAAAACCAGGCGTATNAAGCTGTATTGCAGCCTTTTCAACCATTTTTTGTTGCGTGTCTAAAACATCCGTTGCGATAAATTTCATAATCACNTCCTACTTCTAGAAACAGTTAGTCGAACTCTTATTTCTGGAACTATACAATATTTCGTTAAATGAGCATATAGTTGATTAAATGATTATTTAATACCTNCTTTATATTCAGACAATTACATGGCNCGGAGGTACCATTCATAGTCAACGTTTGATACTTGAGCGGTAAATTGCTCGCATTCCCCTCTGCGCACTGTGCCAAACAGNCGACAATAATCTTGACCCAGATATTGCGGTAACACAGCACTGCTATCAAACTCATCTAAGGCTAAAGACCAGATCCTTGGCAAGGTAATCTCTTCTTCTATTTCGAGACCCTCAGGAACCATCTCCCCGGGATCTGAACCTGCTTCAAGTCCATAATGAATACCCGCGGCAAGGGCGGCCATCACTAAATAAGGATTAGCATCAGCGCCTGCAACGCGGTGCTCAACTCTGCAGTCTTCGTGGCCTGAAACGGGTATGCGCAGAGCAACATCTCGATGGTTATAGCCCCAATTAGGCGTGAGTGGCGCAAAATTCCCAGGAATCAGACGGCGGTAAGAATTTGCATTGGGCGCAAATATTGCCATGGCATCACCCATTGTCTCTGCTAGACCTCCAATAGCGTGTCGCAGCTTGTCAGATATTGCCGGCACATCAGAGGAGCTTGGATTTGCAAAAATATTCGAACCCTCTGCGTCATATAAACTGAAGTGGACATGCAAACCACTACCAGGAACATCCATGAAGGGCTTCGCCATAAAAGTCGCCGCCATGCCATGCTCCCTGGCCACTCCTTTTACGATGCGTTTAAGNAGTATGGCGTGATCGCAAGCGGACACTGGATCGTCCACATGATGCAGATTAATTTCAAACTGGCCGGGAGAAAATTCAGAATGCACTGTTGTCATAGGTACATTTTGTACCTCGCATGCCTTGCGAACATCTTCAAGAAATGTATCGTTATCCCAAAGGTCTTCAGGCATAGCATATTGGGTACCAGGTTGATCAATTTGGGTTCCAGGAATCTTACCTAACAAAGGCTCTGGTACATTACCCTCACCGTTCTTGAGCAAATAGAACTCTAACTCTGTGGCCACAATGGGTTTTAAGTTCATAGCCTTCAAGGGCTGAAGGGCCTTGATCAATATATTACGAGAATCAAATAAAGCTGCGCTCCCATCCAACTCGGTGAAGGTAGCAAGCACTTGTGCAGTATCAGATTTGAGCCATGTAATCGGCGCTAAAGTATTAGCAATTGGATGTATCAATTTGTCAGGGTCGCCCTCTAGACCAGCAAAATCGACTTCATCACAAAATTCGCCACGAACATTAAGCAAGGTAGTTGACGCCGGGCCTTTTACGCCATGACGAAAAAAAGTACCAAATTCTCCACGAGGAATACGTTTGCAACGAACAATGCCATTCATATCTGGCATCAATATCTCGAGCATGTTGATCTCTGGATATTCCTTTATAAACTGATCTAACTCTGACTCATTTGCTATATTCATTATAAATTCCCGACTTTTCGTCCATTTAGTTCTTCTGTTCCTGCACTACCAAAGCATCTAATCCAATACAGCCTTTAACACCCAGNCGCACTGGGTTTATATCAATTTCTACCACGCTATCAGAAAGGGCGAGTGCGATGGCCGACATTTTNGCTGCCACATCGCAATAACTATCTATGTCCAGAGGTGAGCCACCGCGGACTCCCTCAAGTAATGGATACATAGACAGCGACTTCAGNACCCTTTTTACCTCCGCCGAATCAAAGGGNGGTAACATAACCGCGACATCACTGANAATTTCTGCGTAAATACCGCCAAANCCTACCACCACGGTAGGACCAAACTGTTNGTCCCGACTGACACCTAAAATCATCTCAACACCGTTATTGTCAGCCATCGGTGCAACGGTAACAGCAGGACCCAGACGTTGGAGCAAGTCTTCATAAGCATCTTGCAGTTGACGCTGATCAGAGATATTTAGTATCACACCCCCAACCTCAGTTTTATGATCTATTCCCTGCACCGCTGTTTTTAATACCAGCGGGAATCCTACATTTANAACGGCTGTTTGGAGCTCATNTAGACTACTCACTTCAAGNCTCTGTATCATGGGTATTCCAAAATCTCTCAACAGCTCACTCGCTAGACTTTCGGATAGATAATCACAGTCTTGTAACTGGCGCTTCCAATAATCAACCTTTTGCTGATCCGTAACGTCACACTTCATGACCGCACGTTGCTGAAAGTCACGGTATGCCAATAAACAGCGGGCGCCCACCAAAAACTGTGTAACGCCATCAATCACCGGTAGCCCCTGATAGGTGGAACTTATGGCCAATTCATCAGCCCCACTACCTTGCCTATTGGCAACGAGAAAAACAGGCTTCCCGCTGGCTCTCTGAGCTTTCTCTAAGTAATCGAGGTAACTACTATAAATTTCGCTATTGGGCCCACGATCATGCACCACCGCACCCATTGCCGCTCCTGGGTCAGTTAGCAGAATTGAAAAACAGCTCGCCATCGTCACTGATGCATTTGGACCCCCAGCACCCCATGCGTCTAAGGGATTAACCGCAGGTAAGCCAGGATCTAGCATCTCACTCAATCGAGCAGCAGTGGATTCTTCAACCTCGGTCAAAGGGACCTTCAATCCGTCAGCCAGATCAATAATCAACTGCCTTTCACCACCGGAGTCATGCAAGCAAACCAAACCCCCACTAGCGGCCTCATGGGGTTGAGCAAACATGACTAATGCCGTTGCCAGCTCGTCCATATCGCTGACTCGCTGCACACCATAATAGTCAAACACAGCCTGATAACACCGATCACTCCCGGCCAATGCACCTGAGTGAGATACCGCCAATTCAGCTGCGAGATCAGTACGTCCTACCTTTAGGACGACAATTGGAATACCGCGCTGGTTGGCTTTTTTAAATGCTTTAATGAGTTTTTCGGGGTGCCTGCTTGTTTCTAGGAACAACCCTACAACACGCGTTTCTGGAAGATCTAGGGCATAGTCTAAATAATCTTCCATCGAAACGGTGAGTTCATAACCACTGGATACAGCAAAATTGAACTGAATACGCCGCTCACAATCAACAATACCTGACATGCCTGCGCCAGACTGACTAATTAGAGTCACGTTTCCTGGATACGGATGATCACGAGTATCAAAACCACCCGCCAAGACTCGATCGCGGACA
This sequence comes from Porticoccaceae bacterium, assembly GCA_002685195.1. Taxonomy (GTDB): domain Bacteria; phylum Pseudomonadota; class Gammaproteobacteria; order Pseudomonadales; family Porticoccaceae; genus HTCC2207. The sequence continues at coordinate 6,011 of NYWV01000013.1, read as the reverse complement.
TTATAAAATCCCATACCGTTAGCTCCCGCCACTANAAGGCCNGCGTTTTGAGCCTTTGTTGCTATGCGTTGCTTTAGATTTGGAGTACTGTCATCAGAAATAATTAATGCAGAGAAAATAGTGCAGGCTGGAATTCCAATAGAAACCACTTCATCCAGAGCTGCCTCTATACGGTGATCATTGATAGCAAAAATAACGTGCTGTGGGCATTTGGGGAGCTGAGCTAAACTTGGGTAACAGAGTATCCCTTCTACCTCATCATAGCCGGGATTTACTCCAAAAATTTCCCCTTCAAAGCCCCCTCTGAGAAGATTTTTGATAACCTCATTACCGACACTGCCAGACTTCTGCGAGGCACCCAGTATGGCAATCGATGAAGGTTTCAGAAGCGCTTGCANCCGATGATTGGTCATTTAGAAATCCGGTGCGGGGGTCTGCCTTTTGCGTGGTGGATTAAATACGGCACCTTCAATGACCGTGCACTCTGCCATCACTCTAGTCCACTTCAATTCACGCTCATAATAAATTTCAGCCACCAGCTTCTGTCCAACTTTCCCGTATTTAGCATCAACTTGTGCAAAGGCCACATTGGTTTTGGCCGTTGGGCACCACGCTGCGGAGGTGACTGTTCCAACTTCTTTGTTGCCTGAGTAGATGAAAGCATATTCTGCTGGCTTGTTACCTTCTACATCAAGATAAACAAAGGCATAACGAGAACCCTCTTTCTTTTCCTTGAGTAGCGCTTTTCGGCCATTGAATACAGGCTTATCAAACGAAACTAACCAGCCAAGGCCCAACTCAAAGGGCGAACGAGACCTACCAGTACGAATTGCCTCTTCGGCCGGCACAAAGTCGACGCCAGCCTGGATAAATCCTGTCTCGGTACGCAGCATATCCAAGGCTGCACTACCTATAGGCCGAATTTCGCGCTGCTTTCCGGCCTCAAAGAGAGCATCCCAGAAAGTTTCAGCTAACGCTGGGTCGATCCAAATTTCGTAACCCAAATCACCCGTAAAACCAGTACGGCTGATCATCACCTCAGAGCCCTCAAACGGAAAACGTGTGATACCGAAAGGTTTTAGATTTTCAATGCCCTTAAAACCCATCTCTTTAAAAATCGCGCATGACGTTGGCCCCTGAACTGCAAGTGCTGCTATGTCTGCTGTTTCATCAACTATGGTGACGTCGAAACCTTCTGCAGACCACATCAACCAGTCGAGACATCGCGCATANGCACAAAGGCGATAATCATTTTCAGCAAGGTGGAAAATCGTTCCATCATCCATCACCTGNCCATTATCATCACACCACACCGTATAAGCGACTCGATCGATACCAATCTTGCTGATGTCTCGCGTGACTAGACGGTTTAAATAGGAACCAGCATCTGGCCCAGTGAAGCGATACTTGATCATCGGTGAGATATCGAATACACCCGTNTTGCTGCGCACAGCAAAATACTCTTGCTCAACTTCTGTGAAAGCCTGCGGAGAGGTATAACCCTTCCAGTCTTCCCACATGTTAATCTCACAAGCAGCCTCAACTCGCGAGTGAAAGGGTGTTTTAAGCATCATTGTTTCATCATGTGGAATCATGCTGACTTACCTCGCTTGATAATTTCTTTTGCTGCATTATGCCCAGCCAATCCCATGACTCCTCCACCAGGGTGAGTACCCGCACTGCATAAAAACAAGCCATCAACTGAAGTACCATACTGAGAAGCACCTGGGAAAGGACGCATTGTTAGAATCTGATCAAGACTAATTTCTCCATGGTGCCAATGGCCACCATGAATATGGAAACGATCCTCTAAATCTGCTGGCGTTAGCAACTCGCTGGCTATTATTTTGTCTTTCAAGTTAGGCGCATAGTCAGCAATTCTTTCGATTATTAAGTTTTTAAAATTGTCTTTGTGACTTTCCCAACCGCCCTCTAACTCGTAGGGTGCAAACTGCACTATCACGGACATAACATGCTTACCATCAGGGGCAAGGCTCGGATCATGTATCGTTGGAATACTAATATCCATCGCCGGTGCCTTCGAATACTCACCATATTTGCACGCATTAAACGCAAGCTCTATAGAATCCATTGTGGGCGCGATAAGCAGTCGCTGACCCATCTGATCTTTGGTTAGCCCGGTAAAATCAGGCAAACCATCCAAGGCAATATGCAACTTAGCCGCATCACCTTTCATACGAATGGTCTTCACTCGACGCGCAACACCCGTTTCTATATTGGTCAGGCCCACTAGCTTATTAAAAGTTGTTTTTGGGTCTGCATTAGACACTACCATATCAGCGTCTACCACACGCCCATCAGCTAGCGTGACGCCGGTGGCACGATCTACGTCGACGTTAATTTTACTGACCGCCGCACTCACTTCAATATCCACACCCGCAGTTTTTGCTGCATTGCCCAGAGCTTCACCTACCGCACCCATGCCGCCCCTGACCACCGCGGGCCCATTGAATCCATAGATGTCACCCATGCGGCGATAGAGATAACCATACACTGTGTTAGGCGATCGAGGTCCCATATGGGAACCCAGTAGAGAATCAAGACTAATCGCAGCTTTTAGAAGATCATTCTCAAAGTTCTCTTCCATAACATCATAAATATTAATGAGAGCTAGCCGCATAAGATCACTCATGTCTGTCTTGCCAAGCATTTTCATACCCAGACCCAACTTGGCCAGGGTAATCCGATCAGTAAGATTGCCTTCCACTAGCTTGGGAGCTCGACGGTTAAAAGCGCCCGAGAGTAATTTAGAAAACTTTAGCATCTGCTTATTAAAGGCCGCAAACGCTTTACGGTCTTCATCAGTCACACCAGCGCCCTCGAGCGTATTGACGCCGATAGTTAAATGATTACCGTCTTCGGCTAGCGCGATGGTATTCAAATCACGAGCAGCAAGTTCTAGGCCATGACCCTTAAGACCCATATCAGAGGCAACCTCTGGATTTAATTGGAATAACCAATGGGCGCATGAAGAGACTGAAAATTGATCACTAAACTCACTGGTCGCTGAGGCACCACCCAAAGCGGCATTGGCCTCAAGCACTAATACCTTGCGCCCAGCCTTGGCCAAATAGGTGGCACAAACCAGTCCGTTATGACCACCACCAACAACAATGACATCATACTTCTTATCAACATTAATCATCGTCGTAGCCTCCAGGCACAGTGTTGGTTAATCTAAGATCCTGTAGAATTTCTCTAGCCGCATTAGCGCCGGGGGCAGCCATAACGCCACCTCCAGGGTGCGTACCCGAGCTACACATATACATACCTTTTACTGGCCCACGATATTGGGCATAACCCGGGAAAGGACGATTGAATAACAACTGATCAAAGGTCAACTCACCCATAAAGATGTTGCCTTCAGTCAGGCCAACCTCGTTTTCAATATCCTGAGGTGTTCGCGTTTCACAGTGCAAAATCAGATCTTTAAAGTCTGGGCTGTAATTGCTGATTTGATCAATCACTGTTTTTTCAAATCCAGCTTTATCTTCAGGCGTCCATTCACCTCCGTTAACTTTTGGGGGAGCGTACTGCACAAATACAGACATCATGTGCTTGCCTGGGGGAGCCATCGTTGGGTCAACCTGAGTGGGAATCAGCATATCGACGTAGGGATCTTTCGACCAAGTTCCGGCCTTCCACTCATCATAAGCTCTCTCCATTTTAGGTAGAGAATCACTAAAATGCTTCTCGCCTAAGCACAGTGGACTATCTTTAGACAGGCCTGTGAAGGTTGGTAGTCCATCGAGGGCGATATTTAATTTGCCCGATGAGCCACGAATTTTGAAGTTTTTAGCTTTAGTCACCACATCAGACGGCAAGTCACCTTCATCCATAATTTTCAAAAAGGTTCGTTTTGGATCAAGGTTTGAAACCACAATATCAGCGTACAGCTCATCACCATTAGCCAGAGCAACACCCTTAGTCTTGCCATTTTTAACAATAATTTGCCCAACCTCAGCATCGCATTTTATTGTGCCACCGAAAGATAAAAAGGCTTTAGATAACGCTGCAGAAACTGACCCCATACCTCCTCTAGCAAAACCCCATGCTCCAACAGAACCATCAACATCACCCATATAGTGATGTAAAAGAACATAGGCCGTACCCGGTGAATATACACCTAAGGCAGTACCAATAATGCCACTACCAGCCAAATGGGCTTTAATGACATCAGACTCAAAGTACTCATCTAAAAAGTCACCGATACTCATGGTCCAAAACCGCATGGTGTCGGCGAGGCCCTCTTCACCCATGCTGCCAAAGGATTTAGCGAGCAAACTCAGTTCTTTTAAATCCTTCGGCTTTAAAGAAGTTGGATCTGGTGGAGTGCGCATCAAAAAGGGGCGGATTAAACGAGTTTGTTTCATTACATCTGCCTCATACCGCTCATAGGCACTAGCATCTCGTTTAGAGTGTCTTGCAATCTCCCGCAGTAGACGCTCATGATCCGCATGGTTCCCAAAGTAGTCACCGTTTTCTTTGAAAGTAACGCCACCTCCATAGGGCACAACCTGCAATCCATGCCTAGGTAACTCTAAGTCGCGAATAATTTCAGGTCGCAACAGGCTGCACACATAGGAGCAGTTGGAGTACTTCCAATCGGGGTAAAGTTCACGGCTAACCGTGGCACCACCAATATAAGCATTTTTCTCTAGCACTAAGACGTTCAATCCAGCCTTTGCCAAGTACGCGGCATTGGTTAAACCATTGTGTCCTGCCCCGATAACAATCGCATCGTATTTACTCATAGAACTAAGTTACTCCAAACTTTCAGCCAGCATCAATAAACTTTATGCTTTTTAAACCAATCTGTAGAATGCCAAAAATAATATCTGCTGTCCATAAAAATGAATAACCATTCATTCGGTTGCGTGCCAGCAACCAATGCTTTAAGGTTCCTAAGTCGACGTTAAAAATAGATACTTCTCAACAGGTAACAAACGGGATTCAGCTTTTAACTCAGGAGACCTCAATGGCAGCGGTTAACGCCAAATCTAATGGTACCCCTCGCTCCATGCCCAAGCAGGCACGACGCAAGCAGTTGATTCAGGCCACCATTAAGTGCATTGCCAAGAATGGACTTTCAAGTACCACAATGGCTGATGTAACCCAGCAAGCAGGCCTAAGTATTGGTATTGTTAATCTCCACTTTCAAAGTAAAGAAAAGTTACTCATTGAAACCCTTCGGTATATTTCCGATGAATATACCGAAGGGCTGAATAAAATTTACAATGATAAGAGCTTAAATACTGAAAAAAAAATTTTAGCTCACATCAACTTTGATTTTAGTCGCGCGATTATTGATAGAAACAAATTAGCGGTTTGGTTCGCCTTCTGGGGGGAAACAAAATCCCGACCAACCTACCTATCAATTTGCGCAAGTTATGTCAGCGAGATTGCAAACAACTTGACTCGCCTCTTTGTTTTGCTCAAACAACAGGGTGACTACTCTGATGTTAATCCAGACCTCGTCTGCACCTGCTACACAGCGCTTTCTGATGGTTTGTGGCTGGACCTGCTAATTACACCTAAAGGAATGAAGCCAGCGCAAGCTCAGGCGGTGGCAATGCATTACTTAGCAACCCAATTTCCAGAGCATTTTAAAAATAAAACAGAACACTGAGTCCAGGAGATAAGCCATGGAAATTCAACATAGACAAGCAACCATCGACTGGCAACAAAAGGTACGCCAGTTTGTTGATGCTGAATTAATCCCTTGGGAAATTGAAGCTGAGATGAATCAAGGTGTTATCCCTGAAGCAGTAGCTAAAACCATGCAAGGCAAAGCGATAGCGCTTGGCCTGTCGAAAATGGATGCTCCCACAGAACACGGCGGACTAAACATGAGTATGGTTGATCAAGTTGCTGCCTGGGAAGAACTCGGTAGAGTGACCAATGCTCTATGCTGGTGTTTCCCTGAGGCACAGCACTGGATGTTTGAAGCCTGTGCCGATAGCGACTATCAGATCAAAACCTATCTGAAC
>NYWV01000070.1 GCA_002685195.1 Porticoccaceae bacterium | reverse complement strand
CTTTCATTGCACCGTCGTATCCTGCATATCCAACTTCGAAGGCATTCGTTCTGGTGTAGTTGATCGTGCTCCCACCTCGCATTGTGCTTGATCCACGATTGTAAGGAACCTGATCAATGCCAAAAGAAGTTAAATATTCTTCGCTGTAGGTGTAGCTTGCGATTTCGCTCTCGAAGCCCTCATCTCTCATGAGTTTTACATGCTTTTGGATTTCAGCTTGCCCATGAGGTGCTCTTCCGAGAAGATGTTTGAAATTCAGTTCAACAAATTTATAAGGATTATTTGTCTCAAAAAAAAGTTTTTTGTAGGTTTCTGATTGCGCTAGAGCTGTTACAAATCCCTGGACTGTTAGGTCACCATTGATGAACAGCGCTTCTAAGGACTTATTGATATCCAACTCCATGAGATGTCGATTGCCAAAAACTTGCCTATATATTCTCTTGATCACCTCATGTGAGTGCTCAAGATCAATATTCGCTTGAGTGGCAAGAGTGAGTGGCTGTGACATTGTTTTTAATGGGGTTGGATAATGCTAAGGGGAGCCTCCCAATCGGAAGGCTCCCCTTATTGAATATTAATTCCTTCTTACATTACTTCTGTAATTGAAAGGATCTTCCCGCCACGTGAATGGATGTACTTCATTTGGCTGGACATGTCCTTTCCAGAAACTAAATAAGTGCTTCCAGCTGTGCGTTGTCTGCTTCGTGCAGATTGTGCCGAAACAACGATTCTGAACCTCTTCTTGGTTGGATCTGCTGCGCCTGATTGTGTACCAGTGCGGTTGATGCGAGTTGTCGTTGAACTCCATCCTCCTGGCACTGTTCCTGTAGCAACAGAGGTGACGAGTGAAGATCCTGTTTGAACCGTGTCACTTGCTGCATATCCTTCAGCTAATTTCAGGTGACGATTAAAGGCAACCTGAGACCGACCATTCTCAGAAAGAATACGTGCGAACGGTACGGTGTCTTCGCCGAAAGTTGTTTGATACTCAACGCTATCTACATAGCTACAAATTTCAGCTTCATACCCACTTTCAGCGAGTATTTTTGTGTGCTCGCTGATCTCAGCTTGTGAACTTGGAGCCCTTCCTAGGAAGTGCTTGAAGTTTAATTCGATAAAGCGATAAGGAGCATTTGTTTCAAAGAAACGACGCTTGTATTCGGCTGATAGGCCTAATGCCCGGACAAATTCCCTAGTACTCAGATAGCCATCCACGTATTGGCTTTCAGCTGTGATATTGCCCTTTCAAATTCCATCAGGTGTGGNTTGCCCATNACNTGCTTATAAGTGGATCTAATCAACGCATTAAGTTGATCATTTGAGTCACCNGGGCANCGNTGGAATGTTTCTTGNTCCCGTTGNCCNAGNCCAAANAATACGTAGCTGTCACCACGCATTGGTGCTCCATCGTTTCCGCTTGTGACACCCGGTGCTCTGCTTGCAAAACGACCTGCTGCGTAGCTTGGACTGGGTTTTACNCCGATCGATTCAGATGGNACATTGATTCTTGGCGCNCTTCCACTTGCATAATTACTGATNAGGTTGCTCGCTCCACCCCTGGCACTATCACTACCAGCGAAGCTTTTTTGAATCGCNGCGAGNANNGGGAAGGCGGAGGTTGCTAAATCAGCTGGGGAAGACCACGCTCTCGCATAAGGAACGATGTCACTGCCGAATACTTCGAGATATTCCGCAGAATCAACAATGCTGTCGATTACTGCTGCTTGACCATGTTCTGCTTGAAGAGAGATCTTCGCTGAAATCTCTGCTTGTGAATGAGGTGCTCGACCAAGCAGGTGTTTGATGTTTAAATCAATGCCTCTTTGTGGTCCAACAGCTGTGAAAAATCTTTGCTTGTAGAAACTAGACTTTGCTAGTCCACGAACAAAGTCACGAACTGTTAGTTCTCCATTGCGAAGTTGTGCTTCGAGTTCTTTACAACGCTCAAAGTCCATGACATGAGCATTGCCAAATATTTGACGATATGCAGCTGCAATAACATCTTCAAGGGAAGAGTTATCATCAGGGCTATAGCATTCAGCAGTTACCCTATGCGGGCAATCTGCATGGGTTCTTGGCCCTACGCCAATAGCCATCTGATCACATGAATTCTTGAGGAATTCACCTGTTGTAAGTGCTGCTTTCTGATTTGAGATGCCCTTTCTTTGAAAGGATACTGGCTTATTCCACTTGCTTTCTGCGCCGAATCCTGAAGATGTTTGGTTAGTGTCCATGATCAATTTGTGTAATTGTTGTAGTTTGTAGTTGATTGAATTGCTTTAGGGCTTACGTAACTGGCGTAATACTTGCAATTTTGCCCCCTTCTCTATGTATTCTTATGAATTGCTCCGAGAGCTTATCGAATGGGATGTAATACACACGATTTGACTTCGTATACCGGGATATTCGGCGTACGTTATTAGCGCTGTATCCGGTAACCTCAACGCGATAAGTCGTGCCTTCTTGTCCTGCTCCCACGCCTAAGCGCGTTGGAGCATCTTGAAGATTTTTCGCCCTCCTAAAGCTCCAACCTGTTGCCTCTTTTGATGATGGTGGGACAACTGCGAGTGGAGTGTTTTGGTAGACAGCTCCTCCAAGTTTTGCTGTGATTCCTGAGAGGTCGCCCTTCAGACTGCTACTGCTATTGCCACGAAGCAGTTGAAAACTCCAGGTGAATTCTTGAAGGGTTTTGCAGCTCTCTGTCTTCCAGCCACGTTGATAGGGCACAACCCACTCCCCATATGTATTTTGATAGTCGTCAGAATCTAGGAAGCTATCGATATCAGCGTCATACCCCTTGCTGTCGAGACGTTCAGCATGCGCTCGCATTTCTTCAAAATCGACAGGAGCACGCCCCAAGAAATGTCTGAAGGCAAGTTCGATATAGCGGTAGCGCGGGCAGGATTCGAAAAATCGGCTGCGATACAGATCGCTCTTGGCGATTCGACGGATTAATTCTCGAACGCTGATTTCACCAAGTTTGAACTGGGATTCTGCGATCAATTGCCGCTCGCTCTCCATGACATACGCATTGCCAAGGACTTGCTTGTAGATAGCGCGTATCAAGGCTTCCTTTTGGACGTCGTCGTCGCCTGGAAGCAGTTCGAGCGGTGCTTCACTCTCTGCTGAGAAACGCTCGACCCCTAGTAGCGAGGCAGGACCAAAGGGCATGAATGCTCTCTCGTTTATCTCCGATCAATCTCTTGCAAATTCTCTTCGAGTGGACATCTTCTTTATAAAGCTCAATCAAATGTTCAGTTTTGTTGCGTGAAACGGCAAAATGATCCCTCCCGGCGACGAGCGCCTTCGGTCAATTATGTAGTTTCGTTAACCTATTCCTGTATTAGTAGTGATTCGAGGCTCGCTCGTGTAGTGCTACGAGTTAATGGATTCCAATGGTCCAATTCAACAGAAGGTCTCTCTAGTAAGTGCTTAAGTTGATTAGCCATTCCTTTACACATCGAGAAATCGCTGCCTTTGATTGATTCGAGTGCTTCCAAATTCGCTTCTGTTAGATCAGCACCACGAAGGTCGGCCATGTTGATTTCGCTTGTTCCAAACCGAGTGCCCCTACACATGGCCCCTCTCAAAATAGAATTTCGAAGATCTGCTCCGGCCAATGAAATATTATCTAATATGGCACCGCTAAGATCTGCACCGCTCAGATAAGCGCCCATTAAAGAACCTGTTCGTAGATCTATTCCTCTTAAATCGGCATTGTTTAAAAAAGCACCGTTGAGTTTCGCTCCAGGGCCTATTGCTCCACTCGTACGGATATCAAAATTATCTGGTAGTTGTGTTTTATTATCGTATTTAGCCAGTCTCATGTCAATGTTTTGCATGCGACAGAATTTTAGATTTGCGCCTCTTATATCAGCGCGGCATAGATTAGCTTCACTTAAATCAAGATCTCGAAGATCCTTATTTCTCCAGTCTGCACCTCTAGCATCCACTGGGTATCCAGCAATCTGCTCTGGAGAGGTCTTTTCTGGTGGTATCCAGTTAATTATGCTTAAATTCATGTTCTTAATTTCGTACCATTGATACGCCAATTGTAAGTATTACCCTTGCAATCTCAAAGCCTCCAATTGCAAATAGAACCAGCCAAGACTTTATAAGCCATGCAGGTGGCTTGCGAACTATTGATTTCATTTCACTATTGATATTACCACCAGTTGTAAATGTTTTATTGACGAATTCTCTTTCGATAAGTGTATTCTTCCAGTCTTCTCCATAACGAGGAAATTTTTGATAAATTGGCATGTCCCCAGTTGATCTTCCTGGTATCAACCTGCCTCGCTGTGCTGGCGTGCCGTCATATCCAAAGTTGTTCATATATTCATCGCTTTCTAGTATTTGATCTACAAAGTTGATGAATCCTTTTTCTGCAATTATGATTGACCAGGCTAATCTTTCGCCTTCACCGCTTACTGAACGCCCTAATACCCGTCCCACAACTTGATCTACCATTCTGTAGTTTGAGCTGCATTGGTAATATCCTTGCTGAAATCTTTCTGACAACAGAAGCCCCCTTACAAAGTCTCGCATTGTTATATATCCGCTTCTTAATTGCGACTCGAGATAGATTTCTCTATCACAACTCATCGCATGAAAGAAAATTTGTTTGTATGTCTGTTCGATCAAGTTGTCCATATCTCTACGTGTTGATATCGACGAGGCTGACATTTCCCCTGTTGCTTGATATTTTACAGAATCAGTGTTTCCAGCAAGGTTGTCGACTCGACTGTTCTGGCTCTTCTGTGAATAGGTGAGAACAGGAATAGTCATACAGTTTTTTGTTTCTGCTAGGTAGAATTGCCCAATCTTAAGCGCTTCGTCCCTGGGCTCTGATTTTTGTTGCCAAAACTTAAGACGCATAGTTTGTTTTTGTAAGGTCAAATATTATCATTTTGTATAATAGCAAGAGAAAAATGGCACTCAGGGGAGTTAGTGATTGCTCCCTTGACTACCATTTTTTTCATTTCGTAGTATTAGTATGTTGTATTTGCTTGCGTTTTAATATTTTGCTTGAATTGATTATCGTTTTGTTGTTTGCGGCATATACATCCTTCGGAAGGCTCCTGAGGATGGGTCTCGTACTGCCTTTGAATAGCTAAATCCTGATACATCAAAATTACCTGATGATGTACTTAGTTCCCTTGCTTTGGCTAAAGCCATAACGAGTTGGCTTCTTCCACCTACGATTTTGTCAGAACCTGCATTGCCCGTGCTTACTGAGCACATATTCACAAATGTGGAGCAGTAAAACCCTGCCTCTGATTTCCAGGCTCNNTCATAAGGAACTGTGTCTGTTCCAAACACTTCAAGGTATTCACCGGATGAGGTGAGCTTATTAATGAATACATCATATCCNTGATCTGCAATTTGTCTAATAGAGCTACCAATTTCACTTTGATTAATTGGTGGCCTCCCTAGTAAGTGTTTGAAGTTATGCTCTACACCTCTGATTGGTGAAACTTTATGATAATAGTTCTGTCTGTAAAAGTCTGACTTGGCCAGCCCTGTTACGAAATCTCTGATTGTAATTCTTCCGTCTCTTAGTGCGGATTCATGTTCCTTGCAGCGTTGACTATCAGTGGGGTTTGCATTGCCAAATACCTGCTTGTATGCACNGCTAATAGCGGTTTCTAAAGCACTATTTCCAGTGCTTGCATATTCTTCTGCTGTTACTCCGAAGGGACATTCTCCATGATGTCTTGGCCCAATGCCAATCCCCATTGATTTGCATTGATTCTCTTTGAATTNTTCTACTGTCAGTGCAGCAGTTTCTTTTGACTTCTTGTTTGTTGCTGTAAATGANGTTCGCGCATTATTCGTGAAATCACGTGTTGGCTTGATGGCGACCATAGCTCTTCTGGTTTTATTTGGATTTCCATGACTCTAGTTCTGTTTTTCATTCTTTCACCACTTTTCCTTTTTCCGCAACAAAAATTTTAGTCTTACTTGCTTCTGTCTATAATCGTCTTATAACGAACAAGANTACTCTCATTTGTTGATCCTATAAAGTTTTGATTTTACTTGTCCTCTTTTTTTGGCTTTGAAAAGCTTTATTTCTTGGAGCTCATTTTCTCAGCTAGATGATTGAAACACCCATTTAGTAGTTTAATAACCTCTTTTTCGTGTCTTTCTGAGCATATTTCTATGCATTTTAGTTGCAATTCTT
>NYWV01000069.1 GCA_002685195.1 Porticoccaceae bacterium | reverse complement strand
CAGTTACCATCGCCACGAATTAACATAGTGATAACTTCCGAAGCTGGAAATACATCAAACAGATAATCTACGGGAGGGCCACATGTGGGGATATTATCTTCAGGAAGATTTTGTAACCAAAGCTGCTTTGCAGAAAAATAGCTGCCACCAACTGCACCGAGAAGACCGAGTCCGGCATAGATTTTTTGGCCACGAGGATTGGGATTATGAATGGCAGCAAACAGAAAAATAATGCCTACAATAGCGACAAATACCCTCTGAGTGATACACAGATAGCAAGGCTCAAGCCCAAGGTATTCTTGAAAATAGAGAACGGCAACGAGGAGCAAGGCACCGCATCCAAGAGCCACCGACAGGCTAACGATTCTATTGTTTGGGTAAAGCACTAGCAACTCCAGGTAACAGGCAAATTTAACGTCAAAATTATATCATCATTGATAGTAAGCGGAGAGGAACTCCTCAAAAGAGAGTGTATCACTAGCCTCAATAGCCGCCTGTTCTTTTAGAGATTTGGTTGCGACTGTTTGGTAATTTTTCATGGCAGCATCGTCAGGTGGACTAGCTTGGAAGAAGGCTCTATGTTCGCAGGCTTTTCGCATAGCCATAGCGTAGTAGGTTTCGTTATTTGATTTCATTTCCCTGAGCACTGTTGCTGCAGGTGTTGAAGAGTCATCAGCTAGCCTGGTATTCATGGCACCAAATGCTTTGCTGTAACGGTCAGTTTGGTTCGCTGTATCTAGAAGTTCTGCTACTGGGCGTATTTGATCAAGAAGAGATTTCCCCCATTCACGCAAGGGAATTTCTGAATCCCCCTGGAGTAGAGTTAAATTCGGATCTCGCCCAGCATAGACTGTACGATTAATATTCTCTGGAATTTGTGCATATTCTGAGGCATTGGTTTTTGGGCTATCTTGGAATAAACAAAATAACAAAAAGGTATCTAAAAAACAGATGGTCTCCTCATCTATGCCGCAGGGCAGCAAAGGATTAAGATCTAAACATCGCACTTCTATATATTCTACCCCGCGTTCCTTTAGCGCATGTACCGGTGTTTCTCCAGACGCGGCGGTCCGTTTGGGTCGAATAGAACTGTAGAACTCATTTTCGATTTGTATGAGGTGGGTATTCAGCTGTTTATAGTCACCATTAGCTTCTTTCAAACCTATTTCATCATAAGGAGGATAACCTAAAGAAATAGCTTCAGAGAGGGTATTGGTATATTGAGTTAAATCGTTGTAGCAAACCACCAAAGAGCTTTGCGCATCGCTTTGGTAACCTAAGTCGCCCATTCGCAGGGAAGTTGCAAAGGGCTGATGTAAGCTATGGTTATCTTGACCAAAAGGGACAAGACGATGTTCACGATCGCGAACAAAACTTTTACAGACCGCTGGTGCGGCTCCCAGCAAATAAAGTAACAACCACGAATATCGGCGAAAGTTTCGTATCAGACTGAAATAACCGTCTGATTTGAAGTCTTGCAGTGGCTGGCCATTGCCAGTCAAGCTATGAAGATCTTCCCACAGGGTATCCGGAACAGAAAAATTGTAGTGAATACCAGCAATTGTTTGCATCAAACGGCCATACCGATGCCCCAGACCTCGGCGATAAATATTCTTCATCATCCCGATATTTGAAGTGCCATAACGACCGATTGGAATACCGTCATCTGAACCTAACTGACAAGGCATGCTGTTAACCCAGAGTAATTCGTCGCCGATATGCTGGTAGGTAATTCGATGAATTTCATCTAACTGACTCATCACCGTTGTGATTGATGATGAGGGTGGGGTAATGAACTCCAACAGAGCTTCAGAAAAATCTGTGGTGATACTTGGGTGAGTTAGCGCTGAACCTAGGGCTCTAGGGTGGGGGGTTTGAGCAAGATGTCCCGTTGTTTGTACACGTAGACTTTCCTTTTCGATACCTCTAGTAATTCCGGTAAGGCGATCTGCTTTTGCAGGATCGCTAAATAACTCTAGGTTGGAATCTAAAGACAAAATACTATCCTCTATCAAGCTGCATCAGGTTGGACGCCGATAGCAACCTGTTGTGTATTTTCAGCTTCGAGCAAAAGCACTGGACGTCCTTTAGAATCCGCGTCGCACTCAACGATATCTGCCCTTAGATCAATATTTTTAGCGTTGAGTTCGATGAGTTGATTGAGAGCGATGTCTCTGTGAGGAGTATAAAAAACATCACTGGGTTTGATGTCTGAGATCCATTCTAAATCGCTATTAAGCGTCGTTTTATCGTGCTTCTGCAATATATAAATTTTCATGGTCTTCCCGTGACAGAATAGATTAATTCGGGCACAGTGTAACCTATACAGATGTTGGATAAAAAGGGAAATCACATGACTAAACAAGCCTTAGTTCCCATTGCTGATGGGAGTGAAGAGATAGAAGCTGTCACCATTATAGATGTGCTACGCAGAGCTGGAGTAGAGGTCACAGTAGCCTTTGTTGGTGTTGGTAAAACTAAGCAGATTACAGCGGCTCGTGGTACCAATATTGTGGCCGATAGCTTTATTGCTGATTGTGCGGATAAGGCTTGGGATTTGATTGCGATTCCGGGGGGAATAGAGGGGGCAGACCATCTCGCTGCCAGTGAAATCTTGGATCAACTATTACGTAGCCAAGCACAACAGGGAAAGTTTTATGCCGCTATATGTGCTGCCCCAGCAGTAGTCTTGGGCAGTAAAGGGTTATTAGCCGACAAGACTGCGACTAGCCATCCAATATTTTATCAATCGTTAATTGCCAAAGAGGTAGATACAGAATCTCGTGTCGTAGTTGATGGAAATTGCATTACCAGTCAGGGTCCTGGAACAGCCATTGATTTTGCCCTTGAGCTGGTTGAGCAAATATGCGGAATCGTAAAGCGCGAAGAGGTAGCGTCACCCTTGGTATTGACCACCTCGGCTACGGCTTACTATTAAAGGCTTAATATAACCTTTGAAAAAGTAAGCCTGCCGCAACCATCTCTGTGGTTCTAATTTCCCGGTGCTTTTAGAGGCGTTTCTTGCTCAGATGTGTCGTTAAAGATAGTTTCATCCAGGCGTCCTTCACTGTGGGCAACAACCGCGGTTACCATTCCATCACCAGACACATTAACCACCGTTCTCAGCATATCCAATAGTCGATCTACACCGATAATTAAGCCTATTCCCTCAACCGGCAAGCCCACTTGTTGCAAGACCATTGCTAGCGTAATTAGGCCTACGCCGGGCACTCCCGCCGTCCCGATGGATGCAAGGGTAGCTGTGGCAATAACTGCAACGTACTCACCCATGGATAAATCAAGGCCATAGGCTTGAGCAATAAATACGGTGGCAATGCCTTGCATAATAGCCGTGCCATCCATGTTCACCGTGGCACCTAAGGGTACTGTAAATGACGCAATTGAATTGTGTGCACCGACACGTGTTTTAGCGACATTTAAAGTAATAGGCATAGTCGCNTTACTAGATGACGTGCTAAAGGCAAATAGTAGAGCTGGACGCATATTTTTGAAGAGAGTTATTGGATTTAATCGTGTAAGCAGAGCAAATATACTGGTGTATACCGTACTGGCATGCAATAGAAGAACAAACACTATGGTGCCAAAATAGAGCGCAAGGTTAACAATTGCTGAGAAACCTTGGCTAGTGAATAATTTTGCCAGCAGACAAAACACGCCATAAGGGGCAAGATTCATCAAGATAGATACCATGCGCATAATGACATCGCTAATCATCTGACACCCACGCAATACTGTCTGNCCAGATTCGCCCGCTTGTAATATNGACACACCCACCAAGATAGCGAATACGATCACCTGTAACATATTTCCCTCTACCATGGCCTGAAAAGGGTTAGAGGGAAAAATTCCAATAAAGACCTCTTTAAATGACGGCGCCTCTTTAGCGACATAATTTGCAGCTTCAGATGTATTGATCCCCACGCCTGGGTCAACAATATTGGCAACGGTCAGAGCAAGACTCACAGCAATTGCAGTAGTTGTTAGGTAAAGGGCGACAGTTTTTAAAGCAACCTGTCCCATTTTCACATCTTCACCCATAGAGGCAGAGCCGCAGACCAGAGAGAAGAATACCAAAGGGACAACCAATAACTTCAAAGATATGACAAAAATCTGACCAATAACATCGAAGATATTATTAACAAACCAAGCAATCATAGGGGTCTTGTTAGGATCATCCCCACCCAAGGCATTGAGTATCAAACCTAGAATGATGCCAANCGTCATCCCCAATAGAATTCGTGATGAAAGTTGCATAAGCGATAGCGTCCCTTTTAACGATTAGAGGTCAGTTTAAACCGAGTTGATAACCACAATGAAAAGCGCGAGAAAAATTCAGGTACTCGTATAAAAATTATTCCAACGAAGATCAGATTCATTACAGCTACAATAATAAAAAACTCCATAATACTCCAGCCTAAAAAGCTGAGAAAAAATATCCCAAGCAGACTGCCTCCCACCATAAATGCCGCATTGACGATCGCNTTGACAGAGAGAACACGTGCACGTTTGTTACTGGCCGTGCGCTGTTGAACCATAGAATTTAGNGGNACGATAAAAAAACCGCCAAAAGTGCCAATCAGCATTAAGTCGATCAATATACGCGGACCGCTGCTAAGACCAAAGAACTGACCCGGCATAATATCATTCATGGATGCATGAGCTTCTTGATAGGCCATCGATGTAAAACTTAAATCAAAAGCAAAGATACTCAGCCCCAGCGCTCCTAGGGGAACAATGCCCGGTTCGACAACTCCCCTAGATAGACGATTACAGAGTAGGGAGCCGACGGCGATACCAATAATAAAGGCTCCCAGCAAAATAGAAATTAAGCGGGGGTGGCCATTAAGGACAGTCACCGTGTAGTTTGGAACCTGCGTTAGAAAACAACCGCCATACAACCAAAACCAAGAGACCGCCATAATGCAGTAAAAGACCGTACGATTTTCGCGTGCTAAGCCAAAATTTACAGAGGTTTCTGTGATGGGGTTTAGGCGCAGCTTTTTACCTGGATTTTCTGAGGGGGCCGGGGGAATCTCCCTGCTACTTAACCAACCAATTAGAGCTACAGTAACGGTCAATCCGCATAACATGGTGATGCCGTTATCCAGTGTCACCATCCAGCCACCGATAAGGGTTCCCAGTAAGATAGAAACAAAGGTTCCCATTCCCACCTGAGCATTGCCTGCTAACAATTCCTCGTTACTCAGATGTTGCGGTATGAGTGAGTACTTCAAAGGCCCAAAAAAAGCGGATTGGGTACCCAACAAAAATAAAATAATCAGCATAAAATCAAGATTTAGTGTGATCAATGCATAGCTTCCTGCCAGCATTATAAAGATCTCAGCAAACTTTACTTTACGCATTAAGCGGGCTTTATCGTAGGTATCTGCTAATTGTCCCGCTGTCGTAGAAAACAAAAAAAACGGCAGAATAAATAACCCGACGGCAAAATTCGTGGTGAAGTTAGTGCTAGCATCTGAACCGGCTACAGCGGAGCTTACAACAATGACTAAAAGGGCATTTTTAAAAAGGTTATCATTTAGCGCGCCGAGAAACTGTGTAATAAAGAAGGGTAAAAACCGTCTCTGACTAAATAGGTGGAACTGGCTCTTTAGCTTTGAAGTTTGTTCCATACCAAGGCTCCTGGTTTTTGGCTTTTGGGATCTAATCTTGTAATTTAAGATTAAGGATGGATGTTTTTTGACTGCCTGTCTCTCGTCGTCTTAGATCAACAAAACAATCTAGCTCCTTAAACCCCACTTTTCTCATCATACCAGCAGAGGCTAAATTCTGCTCATGGCGATCTATAACTAATTCTTTAGCCCCCAACTTTTTTGCAATCATTATAATTTCATCCATAAGGGCGCTGCCAATGCCTTTACCAGTGAACTCTGAGTGGACCACCACCTCAGCGACATAAACCACATGACTGAGGTTGACAAAGTTGGTAAAAATCTTGGGGGCATCACCGGGTTGACGATAGATAGCCATGCCTACAACAGCCTCGTTATCGACTGCCACTAAGCAGCGATCAGACCCCAGAGTCAGACGCTGGAACTGCTCGTTCACGCCAGCTTCAGGGAGATAATTCCATTGGTTACTTCCCTGCTCAACGAGGAAAGCCTGTAAGTATTCAAGCTCATCTTCCAGGGAGGAGCGTATCATCATGTTATTGGCCAGCTCCTACTTTGCTATCTTAGTAACGCGACTGTTTTGACTTGGGCATAGACCATGTCACCGATCTTAAGATTGAGTGACTGGGCTGACCTACAGGTTACCCTTGCGAGTAGAGGTGTCTTGCCAGCAAGTAGCCTAAGGGTCATTTGCGAGCTGCTTTCCTTGACAAGGTGATCAATAGTAACCGGAAAAATATTGAGGATACTCGTGTCTTTCTGATGCTCAAGGGTAACACTTACATCACGCGCTAGAATCTGCAGTCGAACATTTGTCTGACTCTCCAGCGGGTTGCTGGCCACAACAAACTGACCCCCTGAAAATTTCAAAGTAGCTAAGCCAAATTCAGCGTCATAGGAAATGACTGTGGTGTCAATAATTGTCTCTGCATGTGCTTGATGGGCGAGAGGTAAATCCAAGGAAGTAAAAATATCAGTCACTTTGCCATAGGCTGTAATCGTGCCTTTATCGAGTAACAATATATGATCTGCAAGACGAGCAACTTCATTTCTAGAGTGACTCACATAGAGGACGGGGATATCTAGTTGCTGATAAACGGATTCAAGATAGGGCAATATTTCTGCTTTTTGCTCATCACCTAAAGCGGCCAACGGCTCATCTAGCAATAGCATAGATGGATCTGTCACCAAGGCTCTTACAATAGCGACTCTCTGTTGTTCGCCCCCTGATAATTGCGACGGCATTCTTTTCAACAGATGCTCAATGCCCAGAAGGCTTATTGCCTCGTCTAGTGAGCGCTCTGTATTGTCTCTTTTAGAACGTGCCATGCCATAATTGATATTATCCTGCACATTGAGGTGTTGGAACAGGCTAGGCTCTTGGAAGACATAACCGATTTTACGTTCATGGGTTGGTAAAAATGTATTCGTATCTTGCCATACAACACCGCCGACTTTTAGGAAACCGTTTTCGGGTGCTTCTAAACCAGCAATAGCTCTTAACAGGGTTGTCTTACCGCTACCTGAGGCACCGAAAATAGCGGTGACGCCGTGCTCTGGAATCTCAGTATCGATAGTTAAAGAGAACTCACCTCGTTTAATCCCAAAGCGCACCTCTATGCTCATGGTTGAGCCACCGTGTAACGGCGGTTGGCGCCGTAAACCACAATTAACATTAAAAAGGAAAGTGCCAAGAGACTTCCCGCCAACCAATGGGCTTGCCCATACTCAAGGGCTTCAACATGGTCATAAATGGCAATTGAAACCACCTGGGTGCTGCCGGGAATATTTCCACCAATCATCAATACCACGCCAAACTCACCGAGAGTATGAGCAAAGCCCAATACGCTAGCTGTAATGAATCCAGGCTTAGCCATTGGTACGGCTATGGTAAAAAAACGATCCATAGGTGAGGCTCGGAGTGTAGCCGCCACTTCCAAAGGTCTTTGGCCAATGGATGAAAAGGCATTTTGTAATGGTTGCACAACAAAGGGCATAGAATAAAAGACCGAACCAATGACTAACCCTGTGAAGGTAAAAGCTAATGGCGCACCGCCAAGAGCATCAACGAGGCCCCCGATTGGGCCATTGGGGCCGATAGACACAAGAAGATAAAAGCCGAGCACTGTAGGTGGTAAGATTAGGGGTAGAGCAATGATGGCTTCGATAAGGTATTTAAATCGCCATTGGCTTTTTGATAGCCACCAAGCCAGAGGTGTGCCGACAACTAATAACACGAGGGTACTCACTGACGCCAACTTAAGCGTCACAAAGAGCGCGGTTAAATCCTGCTCGGTAAGTATCATGGTAACTCGTACCCGTAATGTTGAATAAGTTGACGCGCCAAGGGGCTCTTTAAGAACTCCAAAAGATCCTTAGGGCCTTGCTTGTTGGTTAATAATACTGCCTGCTGATCAATTGGGCTGTAAAGAGATTTTGGAGGCATCCACCAATTACCTTGTAAAGGTTGCTTAGGATTGATCACCTGGGAATATGCAACAAAACCTAAATCAGCATTACCACTGTGCACGAACTGAAATGTTTGGGCGATGTTCTCCCCACGCACTAATTTGGATTGCACTTTCGGCCATAGATCAAGTGTCATCAGCACCTGCTGCGCAGCTATGCCATAGGGAGATAATTTAGGGTTAGCAAAAGCCAAGTGGCGCATATCTTCGTGGTTATTTAGGGCGACTTTAATATCCTTGATCTCCGGATTCGAGGCCAAGACGGCTAGCTTTCCTCGCGCGTAGGTAGTTCGACTCCCGATAATAGCGATACCTTGATCTTCTAAAAGCTGCGGCCGTGCTGAGTCTGCAGCAAGAAAAACATCAAACGGAGCCCCATTTATTATTTGCGCGTAGTGCTTACCCGTAGAGCCAAATGAAAGCACGATTTTATGCTCGGAGGTCTCTTCATACTCTGACACTATCGCCTTCATTGCACCAGAAAAATTACTTGCCACAGCTACTCTTATTTCATCAGAAATGACACTTGTAGCAGTGTTACACAGAGCAAAAATAAGTGAAAAATAAAGAGTAACCTGTTTGATGGCGATGGTGTCCAAGAGAAGGGTTTGTTACTAGCTATGCTACTGCTTGGACTACTGCGCTGCAAGTCGCCGAAATGTTTTACTAAACTAGCCGAACAGCCAGGTGTGCATTAAGCGCCCAGGCATCAGTGAGAAGCTACCTGCCAAAAGTAATGCGCCTATGTACATCCCGATCATATGACGTTTATGTGCCTTTATATTACCTGTCGTCGCAGCTATAAAGGCCGCAGGCACTGTACGAAGGACTAATAGACTTAATAGATGCAGGTAACCAAAGTGGTTTAAAAATTGAGGGCCTACCAAAGCTTCCATAAACAGGGTGATGATGGCAGTAAATAACATTAACCCCATGTAAATCTTGCCAAGTAATCTGTGGGCTGGGGTTCCTTTTTGATTGAGAAGCAGGTAACCACCGATTACGATTGATGGAGCTAAAGAGCCAAGGTGTAGATAGGTTAGTTCCATGTAGGTCATTACAGTTCCTTTAAGTGGGCCTATTTTAGTAATTATTTTTAATCTTACCCTCGACGCCCCCAAGGAGAGGGTGGTACGAATGTCGAAATGTACAAATCCTCTATTTTTTCTCTGGCCCAAGGCGTTCGGCGTAAAAACTTTAAAGATGATTTAACGGAAGGATTACTCTTAAAACAATTAATGTTGATACGCTGTGCAAGACCATCCCATCCATAATGGTCAACGAGGTTAGTTACCGCCTTCTCTAGAGTGATGCCGTGTAATGGATTGTTTGGCTGACTTTCAGTCATTTGACGCTACAGCATTGCTTGTTAAAAGTGACTCTAGATACTCTTGATAGTGTTTTGTTACCTCAGCGGGGGC
>NYWV01000068.1 GCA_002685195.1 Porticoccaceae bacterium | reverse complement strand
GGGAATGACAAGATTTTGGACCATAGAGGCCTTTGCCCAGGGTGCTGACTGCCTGTGCTATTTCCGCTGGCGTCAAGCTCCCTTTGCCCAAGAACAAATGCATGCGGGACTGCTGAGGCCAGATAATTCAAAAACTGAAGCTTGGTCAGAGGCAGAACAGGCCATCGCAGAGATCGCCCGATTAGATTTGGGCAATCAGCCACTACCAACGGCCTGTATCGCGATCATTACCGGTGTTGAGGGATTATGGGTAAGCGATATTGAAAAACAAGGGCAAGCTTATGATTTCAACAGCGTGCAGTTTTCATTCTATAGTGCTCTGCGTGAACTGGGTGTCAATGTTGACTTTATTTCAATCGATGCAGATTTCTCACCCTATAAAATAGTTGTGGCCCCAAGTTTGCCAATAATTGATACTGCCTTTGTTAAAAAATGTAAAGAGAGTAACGCACAGTTTATTTTTGGCCCACGAAGCGGATCAAAAACCTCAGAGTTTGGTTATCCCCAGAGTTTACCTCCAGGACTACTCCAAAGTTTGCTACCTGTGCGTGTACTCTCAGTTGAGACCCTGCGCTCTGACTGCACTGAATCATTGAGCTGGAATGGTCAAATCTACGAAAGTTGTCGTTGGCGAGAGCAGCTAGATGCTGGTGATACCGAGGTTATAGCGCAATATCATAATGGTGAACCCGCNATAGTGAGAAATGGAAATATTACNTACCTAGGGACGCTCACTAACAGTGCATTTTTAGTCGACTTTTTACAACAACAGTGCCAAGANGGCAAAATTGAAACCTACCGATTTGGAGACGACATTCGCGTATCTCAACGTGGTAATCTCATGTTCGCATTTAACTACTCAGATCAGTCATATGAGCTTCCCTTAACAGCAGATACTATTCTGCTGCTGGGTGAAAAAAACCTTGAACCACTGGAAATAGCAGTCTGGCAGGCGCCAGACAAAACTTCTCTACTGAAATAACAAACAGGAGCTACTCTTGAGCGAACAGACCATTCAATTAGCCGTATTCTGCGCAGTTCTTAGCGCTATCGCCATCATTACTTATTTTAAATGTAGGGGTGAAAATAGACAGTCTGCAGACTCAAATAAAGAATACTTTTTGGCNGGTGGCGGCCTAACNTGGGTCTTCGTTGCNGGATCCATAACACTCACTAATCTNAGTACCGATCAATTGGTCGGCATGAATGGNAATCAAATGCTGTTGTTGGCCCTNTGGGAGTTGTCCGGTTTTGTNGGGTTGATGATTCTCGCTAAAGTATTTCTACCTGTNTATTACCGTAACAACTGCACCACAACCACAGAACTTCTGGAGCGTCGCTATAACAGNAAGCATGTGCGNGCCCTAGTCTCCTCAATGTTTTTGTTCATCAATGTCTTCGTGTTTCAGCCTGCTGTGATTTACACAGGCGCTCTCTTCATGATCTCCATGACAGGAATAGAAGCTGACTTACTTACTATTGCCATTGCTTTTGCGGTTCTTGGAGCAGCCTACGCGATCCTAGGTGGTCTGCGAGCAGTCGCCGTTTCAGACACCTATGGTGGTATTTTAGTCCTCGCCATGGGTCTACTGATTGTAGTTCTCTCCCTGATGGCTATTGATTTTGACTTTAGTGGTATCC
The DNA here is from genome assembly GCA_002685195.1 of Porticoccaceae bacterium. Classification (GTDB taxonomy): domain Bacteria; phylum Pseudomonadota; class Gammaproteobacteria; order Pseudomonadales; family Porticoccaceae; genus HTCC2207. The sequence goes on along the minus strand of NYWV01000068.1, from coordinate 7,089 downwards.
CTGCCGAGAGACTCACCCTCATTGGCGACAATGCTTCACCTATACCCTGGCCTACATTGNTAACAGGCATGTTTTTAATTCAAATTTTTTACTGGAGCACGAANCANACCATCACCCAGCGAGCNATGGCTGCACCAACGGTAAAGGAAGCTCAAAAAGGAGTCTATGCCGCAGCCTTTATTCGTGTGGTGTTTATTCCNTCTATGGTTGTTATTCCCGGAATAGTAGCCTTTAAACTGTATGGTGACATTGGTGATCAAGCCTATGGCCGNATTGTTGGGGATCTACTACCNGGNTGGTTATCAGGTATCTTTGCTGCGGCCATAGCTGCCGCGGTACTCAGCTCCTTCAACAGCATGGTTAACTCCTCTGCTGCGATGTATGTGTGCGATCTACACGAGGCTTACATCAATGATAAACCCAACCTACGNCTGCTGAGCGGAGTNGCTACAGCTATCTTTGTGATTATTGCCGTATCTATGGTTCCTATTTATGCTCAATCTGACAGTATTATTAATTTACTACAGGAACTATGGGGNTTAATCAGCATGCCGATACTAGCGTGCTTTGCGGTCGGCCTNTTGTTTCGCAATGTCGANTATCGCGCTGCTATTGCAGCGGTCATTATAGGTGTCCTTATGTACGCTGGTTTCATTTGGTTATGGATGCCTCTTCACTACATACANATGATGTTCNTTACATTNTTTACCTGTGTAGCCATGGCTCTGCTTATCAACCGATTTGGACTGGGCAAGAAAGCAGAGTTTATTGGCCTACAGAAAGAGCAATTGCAACGAGCAGTCTAATAAATATATTGAGGCACTTGTTGATTCACACCAGTTCAACTATTGATTAAAAACGGAAACTAGACAATATGACTGATANCTACACACCTCCCAAAGTCTGGAAATGGGATAAAGAAAGCGGTGGCCGATTTGCTGCCATCAATCGCCCTATCGCCGGCGCGACTCATGAGAAAGATCTGCCGATAGGCGAACATCCACTGCAGCTTTATTCTCTTGGCACACCAAATGGCGTAAAAGTCACCGTATTGCTCGAAGAGCTACTGGAACTGGGGATTGCTGAGGCAGAATACGATGCTTGGCTTATTAATATTTCAGAAGGAACTCAGTTTAGTGACGGTTTTGTGAATATCAATCCAAATTCAAAAATCCCCGCACTTGCAGACCATAGTGGTGATACTCCTNCGCGAGTATTTGAATCTGGTGCCATCTTGCTTTATCTCGCAGAAAAGTTTGATCGCTTTGTACCTACCGTAGGCTCGCCATTGCGAGCAGAGTGTCTCTCATGGCTATTTTGGAATATTGGCAGTGTTCCGTTTCTCGGAGGCGGTTTTGGTCATTTTTATGCTTATGCCCCGGAGAAGTATGAATACTCTATTAACCGCTATGCCATGGAAGTAAAGCGACAACTCGACGTCCTCGATCAGCGACTGGCCGATAATCAATATCTTTGTGGTGATGAATACACTATTGCCGACATGGCAAACGTCGCTTGGTATGGCGCTCTGGTGTCTGGGGTTCTCTATGAGGCCGGTGAGTTTCTTGAAGTGTCTGGGTATACCAATGTTGTTCGCTGGGCCCAACAAATACAGCAGCGCCCAGCAGTAAAGCGAGGCCAGCGAGTTAATCGCGCTTGGGGGGACGAGAGTAAGCAGCTTCCAGAAAGACACAGTGCCAGTGATTTTGACGCTAAAGCCAAAAAGTAATAGGGACTCTCCAGTACCACGAGCAATATTGACGGACTATTCCTTCACATCACACATAACATTAAGAGATGCGGTGTAAGTGGAAAACGAGCATGCTGGCTGGGTGCATTATTGGCAACTGCACTCCAGCATTCTTAAGTGCATCTCCACTCATGGTTGATCCATTGATGACATCCAGTATAGATTTTGAATAACTCTTAGGTTCAGTAGGCCAAACAATATTCACCAAGTAGAGGCTGTTACTGTCTAACCCCGCAAACTGTAGTCGCCCTCCAACGCTACTTGAAAGGCTATTTAATTGGATATATGAAAACAATGCTTCACTACCATCCTGAGAAACGATACCAAAAGCACTTTCCTCACAATGAGTATCCAGGCGCACAAGGTTTCCGCTAAGGATTAATGAACGGTATTTTTTATGAAGAGCCACTCCGGCTTTTAAAACCTGAGTCTCAATGCGACCCATTCCAAGAAGATTTGCCTCGATCCCCATATGACCAAACATAGCCACACCAACTCGCGTCTCCATACTCAAAGTTCTACCCGTGATGTGGCAAACATCGGGGCCCACATGAGCCCCCATTACTTCCGCGGGGAAAAACATCGAGAATCCCTTCTGAATACCCACCCGGTCAAGAGCATCATTACTATCAGAGGTCCAGATACGATCGGTAAATTCAAGAATACCAAAGTCAGCACGACCGCCCCCAGATGAACAACTTTCAATTTCAACTTCAGGATGGGCGCTACGAATACGCGCTAGTAACTTGTATAGGCTGCGCGTCTGCTTATGGCCAACAGCGTGTCCATTTTGATCGCCAGGTTGATGTATCGCTCGATTCATGTCCCATTTCAAATAGCTAATTGGATACTCATTAAGTAAGGCATCAAGTCTCTCAAAAAGGTAGTCTTGCACCTCTACTCTCGTTAAATCTAGGACTAACTGATTTCTTGCCGATAATAAGGGAGCCGGTTGGGTATTGAGTACCCAGTCCGGGTGCGCGCGATAGAGATCGCTGTCTGGATTAACCATTTCTGGTTCGACCCACAAGCCAAACTCCATATCATTTTTGTGCACATGATTTATCAACGGAGCTAAGCCCGCAGGAAAAACGGTCTTATCAACAGCCCAATCGCCTAAACCTGCGTTATCTGATTTACGATTTTTAAACCATCCATCATCCAGCACAAAACGTTCAGCGCCAACCTCTCTTGCATGTTCTGCCAGGGCGCACAGGCGCTCAAGGGAGAGGTCAAAATAAACTGCCTCCCAAGTATTAAAATGCACAGGCCTTATTTTATTAGCAATCCTTCTATCGGTTAGATTGGCTCTAACATGACGATGAAAGGCCCCTGACAGCGCAGATAGCCCCTTATCTGTGCTTGCACCAAAAAGTACAGGCGACTTGTAGGCCTGACCAGGCTCCAAAAGCATTTCACCGGGCAGAAACAACTCACCCAACTGAGCATATCCCTGGCCAGTAAAATGCTCTTCAACACGAACATGATGGTTACCACTCCACCCTAGATGAAGCCCATAGGCGGAACCTGAACTTTCATTAGTTTGTTCGGTATGGACAATAACTCCGGGAAAGGAATCATGGGAGGTACGCCCAGAACGGTTTTCTCTAACATAGGCACCCATAAATCTGTCGATAGACTGCGACTGAAATTCATTACCCCAACGACCGGTGAAACTGAGAATTTTGCTGTAATGCTTGGGAATTGGTACACAGGGTGCATCACAACGATCCAACCATAAAGACGACTCGCCCATGTTCACTATTTCTGTGGTAGCGGCCAAAACATCAGTCTTATGATCAAGAACCAAACAATGAGTTAGTTGTATTTGAGTGCCCTGACAGGCTGAAATAATAGTTAGTTTATTATCGGTCAAGCTAACTGATTCAATTCGAGTATAAACAGCCCACTGAAGGCCATCACGATGTAGTTGAACTCCAGGGCTACCGCTAAAACCTGCTGCAGTCTGAGGGGAGAGTCCAATGGGAGCCTCTTGTGGTAGGCTAGCTTGCAACTCTTGAGATGTTGCGAGAAGCGCCAACATATCAGGGCTTGTCTCATCAGCGAGCCTAGAACCCCAATAGAGAATTACTGGCGAATCACCACGGCAGTCGACTACCAAACTGCAATTGTTGCTGTAAAGAGAATAGAACGATTTGATTCTGTTAGTCATAGACTGATGTTCACTATTTTAATCTAACCCTGGAAATACCATTCAATTAACTAGCGCCAGTCGACACTAGCTTGGACACTCCATAGTGCCACCATACCGCTATGTTTACTGCTATTAAACCACCCACCAGCGGCAAGAATAATTGGCTTAAGCCCCCAACTATACCTACAGGTGAAAAAAGCAAATATAACCCTATCACACAGGAAATAAGCGTGGTGGCACAAGGTATTCGCAAGCGCCATGGTTGCATATCAACTTTCTCGATATTTTGATATGTCCATGGCGTCGACACAGGGAAGAAATATCCAATTACTAGCATTATCAAAACTTCAGCACCAAACAGAATGCCATAGAGGTGAATAAAGTGAACTGTCACCACATCGTCTAAAACGAACTTAAGTAGACCGTAGGCAATTACATGAAAACCAATAACCACCTTGGCCCCCAGAGCGGGCACGTGATTAGTAAACAGGCCAACTATAACAATAGTGATCACAGGAATATTATAGAAACCGGTGAAAATACGAATAATCTGCCATAACCCATCTGGGGCAAACTGTAACAAGGGCGCGACCACGAATGAAAACAGAGCAATCACAATAGATGCAATTTTTGCGACCTTAAGAATATGCTGATCGGACACATCTGTATGGCCTCGAGACCTTTTCCAAGGTTCATAGACATCTAAACAGAATAGTGTTGCCGCACTGTTCAGGAGTGAGTTAAAAGAGCTAAACACAGCACCAAGTAAGACGGCCAAAAAGAACCCTGACGCATAATTAGGTAGAACATCTCTAATAAGTTGAGGATAGGCCAAATCAATTGAAGTCAAACCACTTGCACTATCTGGGCCTCCATAAAGATGAAAGGCGATTACACCAGGAATCATCATCATAAATGGCACCAATACTTTAAAGAATCCTGAGAACAAAACGCCCTTCTGCCCCTCCGCAAGGCTCTTGGCTCCCAAAGTACGCTGTATTACATATTGATTGGTGCACCAGTAAAATAAATTAGCAAAGATCATTCCAGTAAATAGGGTGGCAAAGGGTGTTGGATCATCTGATGAGCCGATAGCGTTGAGCTTTTCAGTATTTGTCGTGGCTATGATTTTCAAACCTATTACTGCACTACCGTCCCCTAGTAATGACAACCCAAGGATCGGCACTGCTATACCAATCAGCAATAAACCTAGACCATTTAATGTATCTGACACAGCAACGGCTCTTAGACCGCCAAAAATAGCGTAGACACCACCCACACTGCCAATGACTACAATAGTTAAAGCAATGGACTTACTGTATGAAATGTCAAACATGGCTGGTATATCAAATAACTGCAGCACCGCAATGGACCCTGAGTACAAAACCGATGGAATAGTCACCAGTCCGTACCCAAGCATAAACAACACGACGGTTAATCGCCTTACGTCATCATCGAACCGATTATTTAAAAACTCAGGTAGAGTGGAAAAGGCTCCCGCGAGATAGCGAGGCAGAAAAACAAATGCCATGGCTATCGTCGCCACTGCAGCAGTGACTTCCCAAGCCATGCTACTTAAATTGAAACCATAGGCTGAACCATTAAGCCCAATCAATTGCTCTGCAGACAAGTTCGTGAGAAGTAATGAACCAGCGATAAATACAGCGCTAAGACCTCGACCCGCTAGGAAGTAACCATCTCGACTATTAGATTCATCTTTAGACTGTCGATACGAAATAAAGGCCACTAGCGCCATAAAAAATGCACAGCTAACTAAAGTTAATGTCATGTCTTGATTGGTCATACCTAGTGTCCATATGTCCTTGCTAAGTTTTAACTGGCGAAGTTGATCCAAAGGTTAGTAAAAGATAAGCAAAAGACCACCAATTTAGTCGTCTTTGAAAATCTTAATTTGGCGCACACCATCTTTGTCGATAGAGGCCCTGTACATTCCCAGTGAGTTAAACGAAAACGCAACATTAGCATCTTTATCTACTCCGATAACGCCGCCAGATCCGTTCATTTTAACCAGTTTTTCTTGAACAACTTCATCTTGTGCCTGTTGCAAACTAATACCTTTGTACTCCATGCGCGCACATATATCATGGGCTACTGAAGCTCGAATAAAATACTCCCCATGACCAGTAGCAGAAATGCCGCAGGAGTTATTGTCTGCATAGGTCCCAGCTCCAATTACTGGTACATCCCCGACCCGACCAAACCGTTTATTGGTCATTCCACCAGTGGAGGTTCCGGCGGCAATATCACCATTTTTGTCGATGGCCACAGCACCCACAGTGCCTAGTTTCTTTTCGTCAAACCGATATGCAGCAAGCAAAGCATCGGGCGGAGTCTTTGATAAAGAGACGCCTTTTTCTTTGGCCAGAATTTCTTCAAGTTGGAGGCGTCGCCGTTCAGTTTTAAAGTACTGATTTGGGACCAAACCAATGCCCTGTTGTTGAGCAAACATCTCGGCGCCTTCCCCAACTAACATGACGTGAGGAGAATATTCTAATACTGATAAGGCAAGAGTTATAGGGTTTCTAACCCGAGACACGGCAGCAACGGCGCCGGCGTTTAGGTCGCTACCCTGCATTATCGAGGCATCTAACTCAATATTTCCGTCGTGATTAAATACAGCACCATGACCTGCATTAAAAAGAGGAGAATCTTCAAGTATTGTAATCGTAGCAATTATCGCATCCGTACTAGAACCATCATTTTTTAAAATTTGGTATCCAGAATCAATAGCCTCTTTTAGTACCTCTCGATACTTTTTTTCCATTTCATCGCTCATCAGTTCACGCTTTATGGTGCCGGCGCCCCCATGGATCACAATCGCAATTGGGCTTTCCCTATCCTGAGTCACTGGTAGAGAAAAACATGTGGTTGTCATAGCGATCATTAGAAAAGCCAGATAGCCTCTCTTAAAAAATCTTAATCGGTTGTTAAAGAGTTTCATGTGCCCACTCACTAAGAATAAAACAGAATAATAACTATTTCTTTAGGCGATAACTAACCTAATTCCCAGAAATTCGACTATCGATAAGGATACCTTAATGCACGATAGAGGTTGATCACTCGGGAGAGTACTTTGACTATGAAACTATATGTGGTGCCCGGGGCCACCAGTCATTGCCCTAGGCAGGCACCTGTAATGCCCTTAGTCCTTGTGTTTACTGAT
>NYWV01000067.1 GCA_002685195.1 Porticoccaceae bacterium | reverse complement strand
GTTCAGTTGTTGAGGTACATATTGCAGAATGCAACGTGAGCCTCATGTTGATGAGCAGGCCAATCTTCTGTAAGACATTGCTGCTCTTGTGCAGATACTCTGTTGAAGACGAATCTGGAATGAACCTCACCTAGTGCAATGCATCCTGATGCAAGCACAGCGAGGGTGATGAGTGTAGAACGAACAGTTGTGAACACTGATGTTATATAAAAAGAACACTAACTAATAGACACGCCGATAGGCGTGAGTGAGTGTGTTCGGTAATTGAATTGAGGGGGAATGACTACACATCTACGAGGTGAGACATGAGTCATCAATGAATACACAAACGTCAACGACAGATGTTTAAACGAAAGTAATACTTCTGTAAACTGATGTTGACTTGTGTAAGAACTCAACTGTTACAACATAAGTAAAACAAATGTGAAACATCTTGTGTAAACTTAACTGTTGTTAACTTGAGTTGAATCCTTCTGTTGTTACTTGTGTTCAAAACAAATGTATATCACAAGTGAAACGTGTGTATATTTTTTTTGTTCCACCGGTTACCGGGGTACAGAAGGGATTAGACGTGTCGAAAATTTTCTAACTAATTTAGGGTCCTATAGGGGAACTCTTTTGTGCCATATNTCAATANTGACCGACTCCTACCCTTTTANATTTGGGTATATGTCCCATAACTTAGGGTACATACTATATATGGCTGTGTGAGCNGACGTTGACAATNNTGGNAATATCGAGNCAACGCTGCTTTGTTTGAATCNNTGCTACGAACTACGCAAACTACGCTTGTTTTGTATATATCCTTTGTTAATTCCTAGCTACCTATTACTCTTACCTTTTTAAATAAACAATATAGGGAAATAGCGTAGCAAGGGTAGTTTTTGTGCTTTGTAGAATAAATATAGACTTAATCTTTTTGTTGATAAATGGCTGATTCACCTAGGGTTGCATATGAAAAAGAAATGGCTCAGAAACTTCTTCAAAAAAGATTAGAGCGTGCCAAAGAAGGTGGATATAAAACTAAAGAAGAGCTTCGAGAGGAACGAGTAGCTCAACAAAAAACTAATACAGTCAAACTGCTAACCCCTGGTACTAGTATTAAAGGTTTAGTTGGTACAAATACTGCGCCATTTGATGCAACATCAACAACATTAAACGGTATGCCTGCGTTAAGCGCTAAAGGTTCGTTTATTGAGCAAAGTAATCAATTTGGTAAGCCTGGTTATTTACCTAAAAGCCTACAGTATGCAGGAACGACACTATATGGTTTGCAGAAGGGAGATACAATTTTTTATCCCGCTAAAAACGAAACTCCATTAATGAAGAGTTTTAAAACAAAAATTGAAACTCCAAATCCAAATCCAGATCCAGATCCAGATCCAAATCCAGATCCGAATCCAGATCCAAATCCTAGTAAAAATCAAAATGATGCACCTATTCCTTCAACAGGTCCTCGATTAGATCCAAATGCAACCGAAAGATATGCATCTAACTTTAAAGCCGGTCAGGCAAATATGAGTGACATCCAAGAGATGTATGCAGACCGTAAAGATCTTCAGGAATGGGCAAAAGCTAATCCTGCTTTGGCACAAAAAGAATATTCAAAAGTAATGGGTAAAGAAAAAGCAGCAGACATGGCTGCTTATNCAGAGGACTATGGAAGTCCTATGAACCAACAATCAGAAATGNTTTTTGAGCAGGGCAAACCTACTGTGACAACTACATCGCAGTTTGATGTTCTTAATAACCCAAGTGAGTTAAGTGTCCCTGGTAAATCCGCATATGATTTAGCTATGGCCAANACAAATTTCATTGGTCAACAGGATATTCCAGAAACTGACAATACTCAGGAATTCCTTACAGCTCAAATGAAAAAGTACGGATTAGTTAAGTAAATAAATTATCTACAATAGTTGTAGGTTTACGCAGTAGAAATAGTGTCACTAGAAGCTAAACAAGCCCTAAATAATGCATTAATCCAAAGTGCACAATTCCAGGCCGCCCGACAAACCCTTGGGTTGTCGCAAGAAGAGATGCTTGAAGCTGTNTCTCGTCAGCAACGTCGCCAGGCCAGGGCTGACCAACAGTTTGATCCAGACCAATATCTACGGCAGATTGCACAGTCAGAGAAGACAACTACNACAAATGTNGGACGTCCAGANCTTGATGGTATTAAGTTCCTAGATGATGACGAGTTAGATGCAGGNTTTGGTAGNGATCANNGCCAATTCTACGANTATNANAGANACGTTGANAGNCAATATGANGATCAANAACGCAAAAGNATCAAAGAAGACCTGCTAGATGCCAAAGAATACAANGGATCTAGGAGTAAAAAGGGACTAATNGCTGATTTGAGTGCTGANTTAGCNCTNAATCCAGAAGATNTNCCAGTAATGGCACCTAANACAGTGCTTACTTCGGCATTATCNGACCTTCAACGCTCTGCTGACCGTCAACAGCAAGGAATTGGTGGNTCTATNGCCCGTGTNTTCGGTGGATCTGGGGTTGATAGCGAAACATCNACAGCAATGGACGCTCTCAAAGTTTATTTNGGAAATGAAAGGGCAGCTGACGCAAGAGTTGGACGAGCAACAGCAAGTCGTGACCGTGCTCGGTTNAATCCAGAGATGATGGAGTACAACGACAACCGTGCTGATGCAGAAGCACAGAACATTGCGCGTACTCAGTTCTTAGGTGGCAGTGATGGTGCCATGGCTGATGAAGCTATTGGCCGTATTGGTGAAATNCGCCGCCTCGGAGCCGCAGGCTCCCTTGGAGGTATGGAGCAAGCGCAGCAAGACTTCGATGGTCCACAGGGAACCTTCCCTAATGCAGAAGAGATCGTTGATAACACTGGACGAATTGTGGGATATGCAGATCCAGTGACCAAGGCACCAATTGCTTTGGACCCTGCTTTGGGTATCAGCCTCTCAACCCAAGGAGCTAATACACCTGACACTGCTCAGATGATGAACTCTCCNCAGAANCCACAAACTGCACGTGAGTGGNCTGCAAGCAACCTTCCTGCCATGGTTCAAGACACAGGAAGCACTCCTCCCCGCTACCCACAGGCAAATATCTCTAAAGAGACGACAAACTTCTCAAACAAACTGCGGGAACTGGGAATTCGTATTGATTCCCCTGCTCTACAGCAAGTCTCGGGCAATATTCGGTCAATTGATGAGCTTGAGAAGGCTGCAACCTTTGTCAATCAGGAACTAGAGCGCAAAGGAGACACACTCTTTGTCATGGATCCTGAAACTCGTAAGAACATCCCTGCAGGAACTCAGGTCGTCAGCGGTTTAATGCAGAAACTGGGTATGAGCAGTGGAGATGAGCAACGTTTGGCTAACTCGATGTTCCAACTGGATGCTGCACGACGTTCTTCTGTTAATCAGAACCCAACTGGCACCTATCTCGGACGTACCGGTGGACCAACTGCAGGTATCACCTTTGATTCTCCACAAGAGGGCTTCGGGAACGTAGGTATTGCTCAACAGAAGAAAGGTACTCGTGTAAAAGGTACTGGTGAGGACGTAGTTGCTGCAATGGCAAAGCTTCAAAGCCCTGGAGCCGCAAAGCCATATATCGGGATGCCCGCGCAGCGCTCAACAAACCCACTATCTACCTTTGGTCAGCAGGAGGTCTACAACCGTAGTGGCGAAACAGACCCTGCCGCGATTCGCTCAAAACTTGAACAGTTGAGTGAAGGACGTGCCAAGAAGACTGAATCCAAAGCAGATGCGGCTATTCGCCGTAAGCGCAACGAATCAAACATCATCGGTGCACAAGCTGTACAACGTCGGGCAGATGAGGATCTCACTCGTCGTGCAGATGCAATGAGTTCAATTATTTCCCAACTGCCTCCAGTAGGCCGTCGTTCACGTTTCCCTAGAGGTTAATCATGCGTAACAGTAATAATCCAGGCAAAGCAAGAGTAGATCTTACTGATGCTTATATCAGTGCAGGTGCTGATGTGCAAAGAGATTCTAGGAAAGGAACAAGGTTTGGGACAAGTGGCGGAGCAGCAACTTCTCGCACTCCTGCAGACCTTAATGTCCCTTCAGCCGAACTAAGATCGAGTGCAAAACTTCTTGCGCAGAAGTATGCCAACAATGATGATGGAACAGCAGATCATATAAATGAATTCATGAACCAATTCAAAGCTTCTCCTCCAGGAGAACAATTCTTTATGCCTAGATATAATATGAACAACCCTCAAAATGCGTAAGTAATAATGATTGGAAAAGTAGGGCAATTTGCAGGGAAAAGGTTACTAGATCTTTTTAAACTTCCTGGTGGACAGTTTATGAGTAAAGGTGACTTAGCAATGCGCCTAGCCCCGGACATCATGTTTGGTGGTTTAGAAGCTGCAATGACACCNGGNGATNTAGTTGACAAAGGTCTTGCAGGTGCAGGCTCAGCACTGGGTGGATCNCTAGGTGGATTAGCACTAGGCAAATTAGGTGGACGTAATCAAGCTTTAGCCACAGTGCTTGATATGGCTGGATCTATTGGTGGAGATATGGGAGGTCGTATGGGAGCTGAGCAACTGCAACGTGGNAAAGANTTANTNATGGGTGGAAAAGGGCAAACTGCATATGAGCGTCTAAGCACACAGGATCGAGAAACTCTAGAGAAAATGATCCGTGAAGATCAAACGGGACAAGTCTTAGCAGAACTTGGATTGCTGCCTGGATCCACGCAAGGCTTCTTGTATGGCAATCAAGGTATTGGTTAATGGCTAAAGATCGCGTTCAACAAATACGTAATATCCTTAGCGACTTTGGTGAAGGCTTTAGTGATGACTACGGCCAAGGTCGTGAAGATCGACGTAATGCTTTTCTTAGAGAACGTAAGTTAAGCGGACAGACAGAAGAATCAACCAAATGGGATTCTCTTATGGGAACCCACCCTGCTGCCTTTCGGTTACAGGAGCTCACAGGAAATCTAAAACCTGAAAAACGTCAGGCTCTCGAAGAGCTTGATATGCAACTAAAGGGCAGTACAGCACGTAAGTCTGGGCAGCTNTTGGGAAGTGTGGCGAATGACCTTACTCAAGACACTACCCGTAGTGTGTACTGGCTACTCAACGCACTACAGGCNACAGGTGAAGTAATTAATGAGCAGGCACTATCCCGTGTCGTCCCAGAGCTATACAANAAGTCTCGTGTTCAAAGCGCTGAGATTCCATTCACTGTTACCCCTGAAGGNAAATCACCANGGTANNTAAACATCAGTGATAAAGATGCCATCAAAGANATGGTNGANACAAANAANGCNAAGTATNTTGACGATAAATTAAAAGCATCACGTGGCTATAGNTTTGATGATTCAGGTGATCTTCAAAAGCGNAACTACAGCCCNGGCATGGTGCAGTCATTAGCAATTCCTACAGGTATTGCAATTAACNCCGGACTNGGGCTTATGAGCCCATTTGGAGGNGCTGAGGGATACAAAGCAGCACTACCCTCAGANGACGATCCAACAAAGAGTTCAAATGTTCTTGGNGAGGTNGGTCTNAAGTATTTGATGGGACGNACAGGNCAACTACTTCCTTATGAAGAGTTCAAAAAAGTACGACCTGATGTTAGTCGTGATGAGTACAAGCGATATCAAGCATTCAAGTATGACAAGCGTGAAGACTACAATCCNACAGATGGNGATCTAACNATNGGTGCAGGAGCACTGAAGTTTACTGATGAAGGTATTCACGGACCTGAGGTTCAGTTCCTCGGTCGAGGGNTACCTGTAACTACAGGAATAGTTCCTTACACAGCAGCGTTGGCTGGTGGATTAGCAGGAGCTAAATATGGTGCACGCTCAAAGCAAGCTGCAATTGGTGGACTGTTAGGTGGTCTTACAGGATTAGCAGCAGGACAAGTTGGAGGTAATATAATTGAAGGTGAGCGACGTCGCAGAAATTCTCTAGAGAATCAAATGCAAGGCGGAAACGCTGAACAATACTTACAGTAAATACAATGGCCTTCGGAACTAATCCAGTAGACTTCTTAACTCCATTTGATACTGGAAAGGTAGTAGGCACTGGTGCTCAAGCACGAGCAAGAGAGCGAGCCAACTCATTTCTTGATACTGCTAGGGTAGGTGGATCAGGTGTAGACATCTTTAAACAAATGAGAGAAAAAGAAATTATGGATGATGCTAATCGCGCCGCACAGTCAACAGCAAATAATGCAAGTTTGATAAGTGGAGGTCTTGACTTAATAGGCAATGTGGGATCGTTTGGTGCTTCAGGAGGATTTGGTAACTTTGGTGGAGGCACAGATACTTTAGGTGTATCTGATCTTCAATCATTTGGAAGAAGTCCTGCAGATATAAGAACATTAGAATCTGGGGGTTTGATTGATCATGGTTACATCGGATAATATTGATACACTTAATAAAGGCTAATTAAATCATATGGCTTTAAGTTTTGATCCAATCAGATTTAACACTCCACGTAGTAATGCAACTGCGTATGGCAATGCTGTAGATCTTGGCAACATCTGGAAAGCCAACCGTGCTAGTTCATTTAGCCCATCTGATTATATTGCGCAAGATATTGCCAATAAGTCAGCAGTAGAAACTGCAGCAAGTAGTGCAGATGCCTATGCAATGGGTAAAAGCTTAGGTGCCATTGGCGCAGTATCTGCTGCAGAAAAGCAAGCAGAGGAATTAAAAAGGCAAGCTAAAAAATCTGCCAGTAAATCCATGTGGGGTTCTGCTCTTGGTGCTGTAGCTGGTATTGGTGGAACACTTCTTGGTGGACCAGCAGTCGGCATGCTTGCTTCTAAAGGCGGTCAATTACTTGGCAATGCAATCGGTTAATTAAACTATTTATTAGTATCATGCAACTACCATCATTTATAAAAAGTCAGTCATATACAGATGAATTATTAAAACGTGCCTTACAGATTTATCAACGAACAGGTGATGCAACTTTAATGAATAAGTTCCTAGATAAAGCAGGAGCATTGACTAAACCTGGTGTAGGAAATTTAATTCAAGATGTTGCAACATCTAAACCTGTAACTAATTTGGCTGGAATGGCCGATGATGCTAATCGGCAAGTAAAGGGTGGACAATTTGTTGATGATCTTATCGGCAAAGTTCCACTAGGCAAAGGTGGAGGAATGCTTACAAAAGCTGCAAGCAGTGGTGTAGGACGTTTTGCAGGACGAGCACTACCTGTACTTGGAGCGCTTCAAGCCGTTGGTGATGTTGGAGATATTGTTCTTGGTGACGACAGTCTAGGCAATAAGGTTATGGATACTGCCGCGATGGGTATTGGTGGAACTATTGGTGGAGTACTTGGATTAGGTAATCCTCTGTTAGCTGCAGGCGGTGCATCTATTGGTAAAGCTGCAAGTGATGGACTTCAGTTCTTACTTGGTGGAGGTAAGTCTTCAGAAGAGCGTAAACTAGAAGAAGCACTTAAGTTACTACAACAGCGGGGATTAGTCTAATGTTATTAGGAGGAGCGGGAATTTTAACCGGTGGTGCATTAGCTACCAAAGCGGCTATTGATCTAATTCCAGGATTAAAAGAATCAATTGGCTATACACCAGAATCAATTGCTAAAGGTGAAAGCTTTGATCTAAACAATCCTGATAGTTATAAAGATGATCTTGGCGATAATTTAAGGGCACTAAGAACAGGAATCTCTACAAAACAAGTAAAAGATGCTGCTAGGCAACAAGCTATTGATGCTGTAAATACTAGTCTAAGAACAGGTATTAAACAAATTGAACAAGGATATACAAACCTTGGCTATAAAGATCGGATGCCAATTAATCTTGGCTATAGAGAAGGTGAGGGTAC
>NYWV01000001.1 GCA_002685195.1 Porticoccaceae bacterium | reverse complement strand
ATGGGATTTCTTGTTCTGCAATCTCCTGAGACTCTGGCTCCTGAAGCTTAGTTTCCTCTATCGGTCCATCCTCTAAAGCGATTTCATTGACCTTGTTCTTATAAACCTCTATGCCTAGTTGGTCAGCAACCAAAATCCCCGATTGGCTTGCTATAAGATCATTAGTTGGATTGACAACATCAGATCCGATCACAATTTTACTTGGATCACCATTTAAAAATGCACCGGGGTTAGCAGTAAAGAACGCATCCATCGCCTGCCAAACTGTTAATTCTGGTGGGCAGAGCTTTGCTGCCAAACTCCAAAGTGTGTCTCCGGTACGCACCACCTGAGAGCTAGCTTCTGCGTGGTTTTCAAAATCCAAAGACAGTTCGTCAGTTTCAGCTGAAAACTCATTAAGTACCCCGAGCTCGCTGCCTTTTATTGAAAATTCATCAGATATTGAATCTAGTTCACTTGCCTCTGCAGCCGCTACTGAAATTACAGAGGTGAGAAAAAGAGGCAAGCTAGCCAAAAGAAAAGCTTTAAACGATATCTTACCGGCTATCATGTTCGTTTCCCTGTTGGGTAAATATGTTGTCCTTGCCAAGAATCATACCAAACTATCATATGCTTAATCTATGATAAAAAACGTAGAAGCACAGTAACTCTCAGAATAGGTATCACAAATAACAAGGAGTCATTTTAGAGCTTGAAACGCTAAATTGACGATCTAGAATACGACTCTAGCGTTATGCATTTACTATGATCCGGAGCATCCTACGTAAGGGTTCAGCCGCCCCCCAGAGCAGCTGATCACCCACCGTAAATGCTGAAAGATATCCAGAGCCCATATTCATCTTGCGCAGACGACCCACGGGTACATCTAGTGAACCTGTGACTGCAGCGGGAGTTAACTTAGCTAGAGAAGCTTCTCGATCATTAGGGATAACCTGAGCCCAAGGATTCGCCTCATCTAAAATAGAATGAACGTCGTCCATCGGCACATCTTTAGTCAGCTTTATAGTCAGCGCCTGACTATGGCATCGCATGGATCCAATGCGAACACATAACCCGTCCAGAGGAATAGGATTGGATTCACGATCAAGGATTTTGTTTGTCTCAACTTGGTTCTTCCACTCTTCTTTGCTTTGGCCATTCTCAAGCTGCACATCTATATAGGGCAGTAAACTGCCTGCCAAGGGATATCCCCAGTTATCTAATGGAAGTGAATCTCCACGGAGAGTCCCTGCAACCTTGCGATCAATCTCAAGAATTGCTGAAGAAGGGTCCATCAACTGATCACCTACAGATTGATTAATTACACCCATTTGACTAATCAATTCACGCATATTTTTGGCCCCAGCCCCAGAAGCGGCTTGGTAGGTCATGGAGGATGCCCATTCAACTAAACCTTCATTAAACAAGCCACCAAGCCCCATGAGCATAAGGCTAACGGTACAGTTGCCTCCTATAAAATCCTTTACGCCATTGGCAATACCTCTTTTGATCAAAGGCATATTTACAGGATCAAGAACAATAATTGACTTATTACCGGTTCGTAAAGCTGAGGCAGCATCAATCCAATAACCGTTCCAGCCTTTATTTCGCAATAACGGATAGACCTTGTTGGTGTAGTCACCGCCTTGGCAAGTCAGAATAATATCCATTTCATACAATGCATCAATGTCAAATGCATCTTCAAGCAAGGAAGCTTTACCTCCAACATCGGGTGCCGCCTGCCCTGCTTGAGAGGTGGTAAAAAAGATTGGCTCAATGTGACTAAAGTCACCTTCAGTTCTCATGCGCTCCATAAGCACCGAGCCGACCATTCCGCGCCATCCAATTAATCCCGTCTTGTTCATTTTATTTACCTATGACTTCACGATCACACATTGTCTATTAATAATTGTTTTATATTTACAGGGCACGAACCACTGCGTCACCCATATCTACGGAACCAACCTTAGTCATTCCCTCTGTGAAAATGTCGCCAGTTCTAAGCCCATCATCAAGTACCGAACTCACCGCAGATTCGATCGCATCTGCAGCATCGGGTGCGTTAAGTGAGTAGCGCAACATCATTGCGACAGATAAAATCGTAGCCAGTGGATTAGCGATACCTTGACCAGCAATATCTGGGGCAGAACCATGACAGGGCTCATACATACCTACGCCATTCTTATCCAATGAAGCAGAAGGCAACATGCCGATAGAGCCAGTTAACATTGCAGCTGTATCCGAGAGTATGTCGCCAAACATATTCCCTGTAACTATCACGTCAAATTGCTTGGGCTCTTTAACCAGCTGCATGGCTGCATTGTCAACGTACATATGACTTAACTCCACTTCCGGGTATTCCAAACTAATCTGCTCAACTATCTCTCGCCATAAAATAGTTGCTTCTAGTACATTAGACTTGTCTACAGAGCAAAGACGTTTATCTCTGACCATNGCNGCCTCAAAAGCCATTCGAGCAATGCGACGAATTTCTGATTCTGCATATTTGTANGTGTTGAAGCCCTCTCGCTCACCATTGTTAAGCGTCCGAATGCCCCGAGGCTCACCAAAATAAATACCGCCAACTANCTCTCTTACAATTAGTATGTCTAGCCCAGAGACAAACTCAGCCTTCAGTGATGAAGCATGGGCCAGCTGCGGGTACATAATTGCAGGCCTCAGATTACCAAATAGATCCAGAGCGGACCGAATAGTTAAGAGCCCTTTTTCAGGGCGCAAGTGACGCTCAATACCATCCCATTTTGGCCCTCCAACCGCACCCAATAAAATTGCGTCCGCCGCCTTCGCTTTGACCAAAGTGGCCTCCGGGCAGGGTTCCCCCGAAGCATCAATGGCAGCTCCACCTAAANCTCCATATTCAAGATCGATNTTCAAATCGAACTTACCGTTNACACGATCAAGAACTTTTACAGCTTCNGCAATAATTTCTGGCCCNATGTTATCTCCAGGNAGCACAAGCACTCTTCTATTTTTCATTTGATCGCTCCAAATACCCAGGGATGCTGNTTTTCTCGTTCAATTTCATATTCTTTAATAAGATCAGAGCTTGTTAACGTCAAACCAATTTCATCTAGCCCGNTTAAAAGACATTCCTTTCTAAACTCATCAAGTTCAAAACTAAATACTTTACCTGAGTCAGTNGTCACTGTTTGTANTGCTAGGTCAATATTGAGGTGATAGCCCTCATCACTAGCAAGCTCNTGNAAAAGTTCNTCAACTTCANTNTCAGTNAANATNACTGGCAATACGCCATTCTTGAAGCAATTATTGTAAAAAATATCTGCATAGCTAGGCGCAATCACCGCATTAAAACCATAATCCTCTAGCGCCCATGGGGCATGCTCACGACTAGAGCCGCACCCAAAGTTTTTTCTCGCCAACAAAATCGAAGCGCCTTTGTAACGCGGCTCGTTCAATGGAAAATCAGGATTTAATGGCCTATTACTACAGTCTTGACCTGGCTCTCCTTGATCTAAATATCTCAACTCATCAAATAAATTCGGGCCAAAACCACTACGTTTTATGGATTTGAGAAACTGCTTGGGAATAATCATGTCAGTATCAACGTTGGCACGATCCATAGGACCGACTAAACCACGGTGCTGAGTAAAAGCCTTCATCTTGCTTCTCCTTCNGTTAACCAGGGTCTAACATCAACAATATGTCCAGCCACTGCGGCCGCTGCGGCCATAGCTGGGCTCATAAGATGAGTTCTGCCCCCATTTCCCTGTCTTCCCTCGAAATTTCGATTAGAGGTTGATGCGCAGTGTTCACCAGCCCCTAATTTGTCCGCATTCATAGCTAAACACATTGAGCAGCCTGGTTCTCGCCAATCCATACCCGCCTGTATAAAGATTTTATCTAAACCTTCAGCTTCAGCTTGGGCCTTTACCATCTGAGATCCCGGAACAATGAGTACCTGTTTCACTGTGCTTGCTACCTGCCGACCTTTTGCAACTATCGCTGCTTCGCGCATATCTTCGATACGTGAGTTAGTGCATGAGCCTATGAACACCCTNTCAACTGCAATGGANGTAATCGGCATACCACTNTTTAAGCCCATATATTCAAGGGCACGTGTTATCCCTTTTCGACGATCACCCTCTGGCTGATCCTTCGGATCAGGCACAATCGCTGTAACCGGAGCTACCATCTCAGGGGAAGTCCCCCAGGTTACCTGCGGCGCTATATCCTCTGCATGCATCTCAATTTCGCTATCAAACACGGCATCATCGTCACTCACTAAAGTTTCCCAGTAAGTAACGGCTAAATTCCACAAATCCCCTTTAGGAACAAATTGACGGCCTTCACAGTAGCTAATCGTTTTTTCATCGACAGCCACCATACCAACCCTAGCGCCAGCCTCAATAGCCATATTGCACACCGTCATCCGGCCTTCTATAGACATATTGCGAAATACCGAACCTGCAAATTCGATTGCATGACCGTTTCCACCCGCTGTACCAATTTTGCCAATTACGGCCAAAACGATATCTTTCGGTGTTACGCCATGTCCTACCTCGCCATTAACGGTGACCCTCATATTTTTCATTTTTTTGGTGACTAGGCACTGAGTCGCCAAGACATGCTCGACCTCAGAAGTACCAATGCCATGTGCCAAACATCCGAGAGCTCCATGAGTTGCGGTATGAGAATCGCCACAAACAACTGTCATCCCGGGCATAGTGGCGCCNAGTTCTGGACCCATTACATGGACTATGCCCTGCCCCATCTCATTCATCTTGAATTCTTTAATGCCAAAATGATCACAGTTGTCATCGAGTGTCTTTACTTGAATNCTAGAAATTTCGTCAGGAATGCCAGAGACACCAGCATCTCTTTCCTCACGATCAGTAGAAATATTGTGGTCAGGCGTAGCAATGTTGGTGTCCAATCTCCATGGAGACCTACCTGCCAAGCGCAAGCCTTCAAACGCCTGGGGTGATGTGACCTCATGCAATACGTGTCGATCAATGTAGAGTACTGACGAACCATCGTCGTTCTGTTTAACGAGGTGCGTATCCCACAACTTGTCGTAAAGCGTTTTTCCCGCCATAACGTTCATCCCAATAGCTATTTAGGCTGCATTATAGCTTTGCTTTTAGATGAAATAAATTCATAATATGAATAAATATCATTCTTAAATAGAATATATAAGGAAAAATTCGATGGATAATCAGAATCTAAATGCGTTTATTGCAGTGGCTGAAAGTAAATCATTTTCTGAAGCTGCAAATTTACTGGATGTCACCCAATCAACGATCAGCAAGCGCATTGCACTATTAGAATCTAAAATTGGCCAAAAATTATTTGATCGAATCGCTAGGCAAGTCACCCTCACTGAAGCCGGCATCGAGCTGCTACCAAGGGCGCAACATATACTAAACGAGTATGAAAGTGCCCTCCAGGCGATTAATGACCTATCAGGCAAAGCCACAGGCACCCTTCGAATTGCCATTAGTCACCATCTTGGGCTACACCGTCTGCCACCACTGTTGAAAACCTACGCTCAGGAACAACCGGACGTTTTGTTAGATATTGAGTTTATGGATTCTGAAAAGGCATATGATCAGGTTATGCATGGACGCTCTGAGATCGCAGTCATCACGCTTGCCCTCGAACACCATCCAAATATACTGAGTCAGAAAATATGGAACGACCCACTTCGCTTTATATGCGCTAAAGATCATCCTCTCTCAAAATTGTCAGAGCCACAACTCTCAGATCTTGCCAATTTTCCAGTNATATTGCCNGGANTAAACACCTACACAGGTCGCATTGTTCAGAATCTGTTCCAATCAGAGAAAATTCCCTTGAAGTCGCCGATGTCTACAAATTATCTTGAAACCATCAGTACCATGGTCGAAGTCGGATTAGGTTGGAGTGTTCTTCCTGAAACATTAGTGAATCAATTNCATGTAATGCCANTCCCTCANCGAACAATCCAGCGTGAGTTGGGCTATATTTGCCACACTAAGCGCACGCTATCCAACGCTGCCACGTCTTTTTTGCAATTGTTAGATAATGAGCGAGTTTCCCAGAAAAACGCTTAAATAGGCTTTAAACCGCTATCAACGTCGGCATTCTGTGCTCTGTGCCGCAAGTAATGATCCATTAAGGTAATTGCGAGCATNGCTTCTGCTATGGGCACAGCGCGAATACCAACACAGGGATCATGACGCCCGGTGGTGACAACCTCAGCAGGCTTTCCTGTTTTATCTATGGATTTTCCAGGAATACGGATACTTGAGGTCGGCTTGAGTGCAAGGTGCGCTAAAATCGATTGCCCAGAGGAAATACCCCCAAGGATACCGCCAGCATTATTTGATAGAAANCCTTCCGGAGTTAACTCATCCCTGTGCTCCGACCCTTTCTGACTAACAGAATCGAAACCCGCTCCAATTTCAACCCCTTTAACCGCATTAATACTCATCAAACCGTGCGCAATCTCTGCGTCGAGTCGATCAAATATTGGTTCGCCAAGNCCCACNGGCANGTTCTCTGCGATCACAGTGACCTTAGCACCTACTGAATTACCTTCTTTTAACAAGTCTTGCATATAGGCTTCAAGGTCAACAATCTTATCCGGATCAGGAAAAAAGAAGGGGTTGTTCTCTATNTCACTCTTTTCGAAGCGAGCTGCTGTAATTGGGCCAAGCTGNGAAACATAGCCATATACTTCAATACCAGCCACCTCCCTCAAATATTTTTTAGCAATTCCGCCCGCCGCCACACGCATAGCTGTTTCACGAGCAGAGCTGCGCCCACCACCACGATAATCTCGATCACCATACTTTTGATGGTAGGTATAATCAGCATGAGCTGGTCTAAATAAGTCTTTGATTTTGCTGTAATCTTTTGATTTTTGATCTTGATTTTCAATGATCATTCCAATCGAGGCACCCGTGGTTTTACCCTCAAAAACACCGGATAGAATACTCACCTCATCGTCTTCACGACGCTGAGTGGTGTAACGAGACTGGCCTGGTTTACGTCTATCTAGATCAGTCTGGAGGTCTGAAGGCGATAACTCTAAACCTGGGGGACAACCATCAACAACACAGCCTATAGCTGGCCCATGACTTTCACCAAAACTAGTTACGGTAAATAGCTTTCCAATTGAATTTCCTGACATACTTTTGAACAACCTTATTCTGCGAGCAACACCACTAAGGGTCGCATTATACGCGTTTTATTGAAATAGTTCCCGATGCTCAACGAGCTGCGAGCGAGTAAGCATAAACACACCGCCATCACCCTCCGCAAACTCAAACCAAAGAAAAGGCACCAAGGGAAAAGCATCCTGTAAAGCGACCGAAGAATTACCAACTTCCACAACTAAAATACCCTCACTTGAGAGGTAATCCGAGGCCTCACGTAATAGACGACGCGTAAAATCCAATCCATCAGCTCCAGAGGCGAGCGCCAACTCTGGCTCATGGTGAAACTCGTCGGGCATAGACGCTAAATCTTCAGCATCAACATAAGGTGGATTACTCACTATCAGGTCAAATGTCTGCCCGAAAAGAGCACTGAATAGATCCGAATGGACCGAGCTAACTCTCTGTCCTAACTCATGCTTACTAATATTGAGATCAGCAACTGCCAGTGCCTCTTCGGAAATATCACTGAGCACTACATCAGCTTCATCAAAGCCATAAGCACAGCTAATGCCAATACAACCGCCTCCAGTGCAAAGATCCAGTATGCGCTGAGGGATTTTCACCAACCATGGTTCAAAATAGTTCATGATTAGTTCGGCTATAGGTGATCGCGGAATAATAACCCGCTCATCAACGATAAACGGCAACCCACAAAACCAAGCTTGCCCCGTTATATAAGGCGCTGGCACACGCTCTTGAATACGCCGATTAAAAAGCGACTTGATATCTTTCTGCTCAATATCAGTCAATTTTTTGTCTAAAACTGACCTATCGGTATCGGTATCCAAGCCTAGCGCAAACAACAACAAACATACTGCCTCATCCCAGGCACTGTAGGTGCCATGGCCAAAATAAAGTTCACTGCCCGTGAATACGGACTCTCCGAACTGGAGCAAATCTCGAACCGTGCAACGAGAGTCATCCAGAGAGCTATTTTGGGACATCTCAGCTGAAACGTTAATGTTTTGGGACATAGTACCTCCGCAGAGCTATCATCTTACCTTCGATTACTCCTTTAGTATCTATTTTGTTAGCATTGCAGCTTAATTATCTCAGAGACTAAACTGTAGGTTATGTTAGTTATCGTGACCTATCCCTCGAAAATAATCATTCAACACAAAGCTGAGAATATGGTTCGATTCTTGTCTTATCAGCACCGCCCCGTGAGTCAAATGGGTCTTGGGGTATTTTGCTAGTGATAGTCCAATATATTTTCATGACTTAAATAATGCTATTAGTTCTAAAGTACCATATATAAAGGGCTNANCCNTCGACAGTAAGTAGCTTTACCCCTGTAAGNACCCTAACCTATTATTTNAGCTTAATAGCTANAATTGTAGATAAAAACTATGTAATAATGAGTGCATCNAGGACAAATGACTAGAAAATTAGAAGTGCGTCAACGATGTAGTTTTAATCAAACAACTCTTACTAAAAGCTGTAAAGGAAACTCAGATATGCCATCCACTGCCATTGCTGAAAACAAAGTAGCTTTTCACTGTCGACTTTCAAACGAAGCTCAAATGGTTCGTAATGCTCTCATTGAAAAGGGCCTTGAAACACCGTTGAGCGGTCAACAACTCACGCGGGATGAAAAATACTCACGCATCAAGGACGCCATGACAGATGTCGTGTCCGCGCTTGGGCTTGATTTAACTGACGACAGTCTTGAAGAAACGCCCCATAGAATAGCTAAAATGTACGTTGATGAGATTTTTTCAGGCCTCGACTATGGTGAGTTTCCCAAAATTTCGTTAATCGACAACAAAATGGCTACCGAAGAAATGGTCAAAGTCAAAGCAGTCAAGGTAATCAGCACTTGTGAACACCACTTCGTGACCATCGACGGGCTTGCTGATGTTGCATATTTACCTGGTGATAAGATTATTGGTTTGTCTAAAATTAACCGAATCGTAAAGTTTTTCGCGCAACGACCTCAGGTTCAAGAGCGGCTGACACAACAAATCTTGGTCGCTTTACAAACGTTGCTAGAAACTGATGACGTCGCAGTATTTATGGATGCTACTCACTACTGCGTTAAGGCCAGAGGTATTATGGATGCCTCGTCTCGCACAGAAACAAGTGCAATGGGCGGCCGCTTCAAATCTGACACTAGCTTGCGCCAAAACTTCTTAAATAGCCCTCGGTAGTTATCTAATTAACCCTCCCCGCCTGCAACGACTTGGCGGGGTGCCTGCAAGCCTCAAAGGTGGCACATTACTTTAGAGTATCCATTGGTATGATTGTGGTCCAAGTAGACTGATGGTCTCCTGTGCACGGGCTATAGATTCAAGACACCCCAAGACAACCGCTGACCTAGAGTCAAACTAATAAGCCATGCCACACCCAACTTATTTCGGCAAATGTCCTATACAAAAAACTCTTGAATTGTTTTGGCCACCTGTTCCGCTTCATCTTCCAAATGCAAATGATGAGAACCTGGCATTTTTTGGATTTGCATATGAGGAACCCAGCCAAACAACTCACTCTGCTGTCGATCGGGCGAAAACGCACTATTCTCAGCTTGAATTAGTAGGACTCTGGCGATGATAGCTGTGAAGAAGCCCTCTAGATGCTCCTTAGAGAACTTAACAAAAGATGCCGCTTTTAAGCGCTGATCATTAGCCCAATAGTAGCCTCTAGGCCCTTCAGCAACACCACGATTAGCCAGCAGCGTGGCGGCCTCTAGCTGCAATGGAACAAACCCATTGACTCTGGCTTGGATGGCTCTGTCAAAGTCAGGAAAGTGCGTAGGTGAGGCGCCCCCAAAACGTTTGTTCTCACGGATTGCTTTCATTACCTGCTTGGCTGCGTTGTCCGCATCGTGCGGCATAGGAACATAACCATCAATGAGTGCAACTTGAGTTATACGATCAGGAAATGTACCTGCGATAAGACCCGAGATAACAGCCCCACGGGAATGCCCTAAAAGAGCAAAGCGCTCCCAACCCATTTGATCAGCAACAGCTATGACTTCCCCAATATCAATCCAGATATCATAACTGGAGTCCATTGATCGATGGCTACTGCGCCCATGACCTGCAAGATCAAGGGCAATTACGTGGAGATTTTCCATGAAGGGGAGCATTCGGTCATAGGTGGCTGCATTGTCCAGCCAACCATGCAGAGCAATAACAGGTATGGAACCAGATCGACCCCACTCTTTTGCTGTTAAGGTTAAACCATTTACTTCGAAATTTCGCTCTCTAATAAATTCAATCGGCATTGTGTATCCAGTTAAGTGTGGCCATCTCCCTTCCAGGAAAGTCCATTGAGAGTGAGGCTAAACTAGCAGTACCCAAGTGGGTTCCTTGCTCACCAGTTAAATAATCAATTAGCTTACCCAAGATGGGCATGTGAGCTACCAATAGGACAACTCGGCTATGTTGTTTTTGCAGTAGAGATACAACAGACATTATGTCTCCGAGCGGCATTAAATCATCAAACCGATTAATTTCAAGAGAATTTTTTTTCAGACAGCTGTCCTAAAAACAAATCTGCGGTTTGAGTAGCCCTCAAATAAGGACTACTAAACACAACTTCTATCTCTGCCATGATATTTGAATGCGCTGCGCCGGCAGATGCTACCTGACTCTTACCCAAACCTGAAAGCTTACGGTGACTATCAGAGTAACTATCGATCGTATCTCCATGTCGAATAATAAAAAGATCCAAATCAAAGCCACCAAAGTTGCTTGGTCAAGGTTAGGCCAGTAACCTATTTATCTTTTCCCGGCTCGTCCCNATCACTCTGCTCGGCTTCTTCGCTAGCGACAAACGTGGGTATATTACTATCATCATCTGCAACAACTTCTGTTTCGACAATATCAGCATNTTCTGCTTGATCTGCCTCTGAATCAGCAGAATAACCGGATGAAGGCTCCATGACAGGCCATTCCTCGAAAGGAAAAGGTTTCACCTCAGTATTGAAGGTCAAAAAAAGTATTCCTCGATATATCCATTCGCCGAGAGCCTGCCCTAAATTTCGCAGGTTGTCATTATCTCTACCCTTAACCAACACCACTAAGAACTGGCCAATAATAATAAAGCCTAGAACAAATCGTCCCAGCGGTATTAAAAAGACCCCAAACAGCACCATATAGGCTAGTCTTATCCAGGTACTTTGTTTTTTCACGTTTGTTTTACTATCCGTCATTTGATTTCACCATAAAGTCCACATCCATATTTTGTTCCGATAACATCATTGCGCTCAACGACTCTTTGATAGGTCGCTCTTCAAATAATGTAGCATACAAAGCGGATGCCANGGGCATNTAAACACCTAATTCATCCGCNTTTTCTTTTACTAGTTTCGTTGTATTGATGCCCTCAGCGACTTGCCCAACATCTTCAATTGCTTGCTCAAGGGTCCTACCTTGACCAATTGCNACTCCAACTCGAAAGTTACGACTTAAAGGTGATGTGCATGTGACGTAAAGATCACCGATACCGCTTAAACCCAAAAACGTCATAGGATTAGCGCCCAATTCACTGGCAAAACGATTCATTTCAGCCAAGCTTCTGGTCAGAACAACACTCTTAGTATTCTGCCCAGCCCCAATGGCATCGCTTATGCCCGACACAATTGCGTAAATGTTTTTCAAGGCTCCCGCAAGTTCAACGCCAAACTGATCATGGTTGGTGTANACGCGAAAATTAGAGGACACCAACAACTCTTGAACCTGAGTACAAAATGCGTCGTTGTCACTGGCAACAACCGTCGCTGTTATTTGGCCATCAGCTATTTCTTTGGCTATATTGGGTCCACTGATAACGCCAATCTCACATTGAGAAAGCTCTTGCCGTAAGACTTGGCTTGGTAGAAGGAAAGTAGCCCTCTCAATCCCTTTAGCTGTGCTAATAACGGTGGTACCTTTGTTTAAATATCCTGAGATTTGACGAGCAATTTGCCTAAATGCACTACTTGGAACTGCAAAAACTACGCAACCACAATCTTGGACTGATCCCTCAAGATCGGCACTCACAGTTACGTTGGAATCTAACTTATAACCAGGCAGATACGCCGCGTTTTCTCCGGATACATTAATCTCATCGGCCAAGATGTCGTTGCGAACCCACAGTGACACAGCATGTCCGTTGGCTGCGATAATATTGGCGATGACCGTTCCAAAACTACCGCCACCAAGCACTGCCACCTTGTGTTTAATGCTATTTCCCACATAAACCTCTGTTCATAACGCCATCTCTATTGACCATTATAGGTATTGCCTTGGCAACTGTCAGCCGTAAAACGAAGTAGCGCCCAAATGGGCGCTACAGGAGGAACTTAAGGGTTTAACTAAACATCAGTTTGTTGAGTTCTTGAACAAACTGAGCGGGATTTTCTAATGGTCTACCCGCGGATAAAGCTGCTTGGTCAAATAAGACTTTGGCCAGAATGGTGGCATTCTCTTCGTTTGTCTCTCCACTTAGTTTACTAACCAACGGATGATTCATATTAACTTCAAGTATGGGTTTTGNCTCCGGAACAGCCTGTCCTGCCGCCTCCATGATCTTTCGCATCTGCTCACCCATGTCGTTATCTCCCACTACGAGACACGCTGGAGAATCAGTTAAGCGAGTTGTAGATCGAACCTCCTCCACCTTTTCACCTAACAAAGTCTTAATTCTGGAGACCGTTTCACTGTGCTCATCACTATCAGCCTTTGACTCTTTATCATCAGCATCTGATTCAGAAGTCTCTCCGGTGATTTTGCTCAGATCTAGCTCACCGCGAGCAACATCCTGGAAGGATTTCCCATCAAACTCGGTGAGATAACCCATCATCCACTCATCTATACGATCTGACATTAGCAGCACTTCAACACCGTGCTTTCGAAATACTTCTAAGTATGGGCTGTTGTTGATCACTGAATAGCTGTCGCCAGTGACATAATAAATCTTATCTTGCCCTTCCTTCATACGCTCAATGTAATCAGCAAGGCTGACCGTAGGCTCAGCACCATCAACCGACGAACTGGCAAAGCGAAATAGCTTAGCAATTTTTTCCCGATTGGTGTGATCCTCACTCGGGCCTTCCTTTAAAACAGCACCAAACTGAGACCAAAAAGTAGCGTATTTTTCTGGCTCACTAGTAGCCAGTTTATTTAGCATATCAAGAGTGCGCTTGGTTAATGCTGCTCTAATACTGTCAACCATAGGTGTCTTTTGCAGTATCTCCCTAGAAACGTTCAACGGGAGATCAGCGCTATCTAATACGCCCTTAACAAACCTCAAGTACATGGGCATGAATTGTTCTGCATCATCCATAATAAAGGTACGCTTGATGTANAGTTTGATGCCGCGAACCGCCTCACGCTGATAGAGATCCATAGGTGCCATACCAGGGATATACAGCAAACTCGTATATTCTTGTTTGCCCTCTACCCGATTATGACTCCAAGTAAGGGGCTCTGCGAAATCACTCGACACATGTCTGTAAAACTCTTTGTATTCATCATCACTAACTTCGCTTCTGGAACGGGTCCAAAGTGCCTTTGCATCATTAACCGCTTCCCATTCAGGGATATTAACAACTGTTTCTTCTTCACCTGCCTCATCGGCTTCACTACCGGGCATTGGGGGCATATCTGGCTTCAACATTTCCACTGGAATGGCGATATGATCNGAATACTTCTTAACGATGCTACGCAAGCGCCANTCATTGGCAAATTCAGANTCGTCNGNTTTCAGATGCATAGTGATTGTTGTNCCGCGCTCTTTCCGCTTGATCTTTTCGATCTGATAATCTGCTTCACCTTCACAGGTCCAGCGAACTGCATCTGTTGCTTTACCCCCT
This sequence comes from Porticoccaceae bacterium, assembly GCA_002685195.1. Classification (GTDB taxonomy): domain Bacteria; phylum Pseudomonadota; class Gammaproteobacteria; order Pseudomonadales; family Porticoccaceae; genus HTCC2207. Next base: position 9,698 of record NYWV01000001.1, on the reverse strand, counting down.
GCCCGGCGAGTNTCAACAACCACTTTTTCGGCAACGATAAAGGAGGAATAAAAACCCACACCAAACTGACCTATTAATTGGGAGTCTTGCTGTTGATCTCCGGTTAAATTCTTAAGAAAGTCTGCAGTTCCCGACCGAGCAATGGTACCTAAGTTGGCAATCACCTCATCTCTGGACATACCAATGCCGTTGTCAGTAATGGTAATGGTTTTCGCTTCCTCATCAACACCAATGCGAATTCGCAGGTCTCCATCATCTTCATACAACTTAGAATCTTCAAGAGCTTCAAAACGAAGCTTGTCGGTCGCATCTGAGGAGTTAGAAATTAATTCCCGAAGAAAGATCTCTTTATTCGAGTATAACGAGTGAATCATTAAATGCAGAAGTTGCTTTGCTTCTGTTTGAAAGCCTAACGTCTCGGCACCAGTTTTTGCTTTGGCTGTCATTGTTGGTATATCTCCTAGTGGTTACAACGGCAAAAAATATCAGCGACTACTCGCCTGTGTNTCTAANTAGATGGGGGCATAGCCTAAAATTTCAAGGTTTTAGGTCAGTAAAAAATGGCACCGTGCGGTGGCAATAGGTCGTCCAATATCATCTTGCCATGCAGTAGCTGTCACATTGACTAGTTTACTGCCTTGCCGCAGTACTGTGCAGTTGGCATAAATCGTCTTGTATCGACCTGGGCGCAGATAGTCTAGGGAAAAATCAACGACCTTTGGGATCAAATTTACATCTAGCTCATAAAGAATCTCAATAGAGGCGGATAACTCAAGAAAACCGCCGATGACACCACCATGAATCGCAGGCAAAGAAGGGTTACCGATATTAGATGAGCGTCGTTCAAGCCAGTACAAAACCTCATCATTCTCAATCTTTGCCTGAGCCCCAATAAAGGTACTGTAGGGAATTAAATCCAACATAGCTTGGGGATTTGATGCGCTTTTAGCAGCCGTCAAGCTAGCCTGGATGAGTTGAGCAGTATCAGTCAACGACTCACCTCCTTACTTTTAGTGCCCACGCCCCGGACTAAGCGTCGCAGACGGCGACGCAATGCACTAGCCACTGAGATATCAGGAGAATCTACCTTCATAAAAGTCGCTACACAGTGAGCGATAGGGTTGTCAGGATCATCTTGCCAAGCTGAACCTCGACAGAACAAAACATTGGAGGTATTTCGATACACCTTAGCGGACACGTAAACTGGCTCATAGGGCTCTGCTGGGTGCATATAATCAAGCCGCAGATCCATGGTAGGTGTCACTGCAGGTCGGTCAAGCATAGTCATCGCTGCAGTTCCACAGCAGGTATCTAGTAGACTCACAATAACACCACCATGGATAACCCCTGTGATCGGGTTGCCTACCACTTCAGGCTTGTATGGGAAAGTCATCTCAACTTCACCACGCCGTACTTTAGTCACTTCAAACCCTAGTGCAGCGCCATGACCTGTTCGCTCCATAGCCAGCTTGAGCATAGGTTTAAATATGGCGCGTCTTAAGTTCATGACATTGAGCTCCAATTCTTCAGGCTAAGCTATCTTCTGCAACAAAATACTTGGGGTCTTCGATAACGTTTACTTCCACTANGTTCCCCGCTTTNTTTAAAAGCTTACGGCACTCTTCACTTAAATGAACCAAATGTAGAGTCTTTCCAGCATTTTCATACCTTTCGGCAAGCGTGTCTATCGCATCAAGACCAGAGTGATCGGCAACACGAGAACGAGCAAAATCAATGACAACATCATCATTATCTTGCTTGGGATCAAAGCGGTCCAAAAATGAAGTCACAGATCCNAAAAACAGAGGGCCTGTCACCGCGTACACCGTTGAACCCTTGTGATCTTCTCGAGATTCAACACGGATATATTTAGCATGTTCCCAGGCAAACACTAAGGCTGAAATAATAACACCAACTACCACTGCAACCGCAAGATCAGTTGCCACAGTCACTCCAGACACAACCACTAAAATCAGAGCATCNCTGCGAGGCACCTTTCCAACGATACGGAAGCTAGACCATTCAAATGTTCCTATCACCACAATAAACATCACGCCNATAAGCGCAGCCAGAGGGATCTGCTCAATAATAGGTGAAGCGACTAATATAAATATCAGCANAAAAATAGCAGCACTGATTCCGGACATACGTCCACGGCCACCAGAATTCACATTAATCATACTTTGTCCAATCATGGCGCAACCGCCCATACCGCCAAAGAAGCCAGTTACAGTATTAGCAAGACCCTGACCAATACACTCTCTATTGCCACGCCCCCGAGTCTCAGTAATTTCGTCAATCAGTCGCAGGGTTAGCAGAGATTCAATTAAACCNATAGCAGCCAGAATAATTGCATAAGGCAACACAATCCAAAAGGTTTCCATGGTGAATGGAACCACTGGAATATGAAAACTGGGCANTCCACCACTGATGGACGCAACATCCCCGACTACCTTGGTGTTTAGATCAAGACCCAGCACTAGACCTGTCACCACGGCAATAGCCACCAGTGAGGACGGTATCGCCTTGGTAAACCTTGGTAATGAGTGGATAATGATCATTGTCACCAACACCAAACTCACCAGCATGTATAGCTCTTGACCCTGGAGCCAGGCCACATCAACAATACTGCCCTCCATAAATGTACCAGTTAACCAGCCGGGCTCCCCCGGTTGACCAAATTGTCCCAGTTGAGCGAGAAAGATCACAATGGCTAACCCATTAACAAAACCCAACATCACCGGGTAAGGCACCATACGAATAAACTTGCCTAGTTTAAGCACCCCTGCAGTAATCTGGAGAATACCCATCAAGACCACTGTAATGAATAGATACTCTACACCATGATCGGCAACTAGAGACACCATGACCACAGCTAAAGCTCCAGTGGCACCACTAATCATGCCAGGTCGTCCACCAATACACGCGGTAATGAGGCCTACCATAAAAGCGGCATAGAGCCCTACTAGCGGGTCAACTCCCGCAACGAAGGCAAAGGCAACCGCCTCAGGCACCAGCGCTAGGGCGACCGTCAGGCCGGAAAGTATGTCATTTTTGAANGTTGCTACTTTATTGAAGTGGATCTCAAACATTAATTCTTTACTCTTGATATTAACTAAAAACTAAATCGCTATAACGACTACTTACTTCGGCTTCGACCTGATCCGCGATTTGAATTGCCCCCAGATGGGCGTCTTCGACCTGAGCCCGCATTATCGGCTTTACGCGCATTGCCATAGGGAGAAAAACTTTTACCTGAAGAATTTCTTTCATTACTCTCCGTATTTTGGCTAGATGAAGAGCCCGAGCTATGACGTGGCTTNGAGGTTTGATTGCGGCCACCNCTCTTGGCTTTTTTNCCCGGNTGAGGACCTTGACCGTATTCAGAGCGACGTTTNNTGTTGGTAGAACTGTTGTTGTGCCTAGAGTTACTGCTCNCGTTAGTTTGGCTTTTCAGGGGCTTTCGTGGCTTTTTTGCACNTACAGGTCGATTTANAGTTGTTTCCTTGACCACTTGATCGGGCTCGAATCCCTCTAGCTCTTTGCGCGGAAGTACTTTTTGAATNAAACGCTCAATTCCGGAGAGCAAATCTACCTCATCCGCACTGACCAGTGAGATCGCTTCTCCTGTTAAACCAGCACGACCCGTTCGGCCGATCCGATGTACATAGTCCTCAGATACATTTGGCAAATCGAAATTAACAACCTGTGGGAGTTGCTCAATATCTAATCCCCTGGCTGCAATATCCGTGGCTACCAATATGCGAATCTCACCGGCCTTAAAGTCTGCTAATGCACGAGTTCGTGCTCCTTGGCTCTTGTTTCCATGAATAGCCNCCGCAACAATACCTTGCCCCTCAAGATGTTTAGTCAACTTATTAGCACCGTGCTTAGTCTTGGTGAAAACCAATGCTTGGCTCCAATCTCCATCTTTAATAAGCCTCGTTAACAAAGGCGCCTTTTGCTTTTTGTCGACGGTGTAAATCCACTGACTAACGGTGGGTGCCGCCGCATTTCTAGGACTCACTGAAATTTCAATAGGATTTCGGACTAATCCGTTGGCTAACTTNCGAATATCATCACTGAAGGTTGCGGAAAACATGAGATTTTGACGTCGCTTGGGCANCAACGCAATAATNCGAGTAATNTCTCGAATAAAGCCCATATCCAGCATNCGNTCNGCCTCATCTANAACAAGCACCTCAAGATGATCNAACTTNACTGCATTNTGACTATGTAGGTCCATCAAACGGCCCGGAGTTGCTACAAGCACATCAACNCCTCGGCGCAATTTCATCATTTGGGGGTTAATTTTAACCCCGCCAAACACAACTGTTGATGTGAGTGACATATGCTTTCCGTACTCTCGCACACTTTCACCAACTTGAGCTGCAAGCTCTCTTGTTGGCGTCAGTATAAGAGCTCGCGCTTGGTTTGCTTGGGCACGACGGCCGACTGAAAGTCGTTGTAAAATGGGCAGTGTAAACCCTGCTGTTTTGCCGGTACCTGTTTGCGCCGCGGCCATTACATCGCGGCCATCTAAAACGGCAGGAATTGCTTTTTCTTGAATGGGTGATGGTGTTTCATAGCCTTGATTCGCAATAGCTTTTAATAAAGGCGCAGATAGGCCCAGATCGTTAAATGACATAATAATATCTTGTATTCGCTGCATACCTAGGACCTGGGTAGCTGCTTTTAATAGNAATTCTTGGAAGGCCCTTGAATGGCGCGCACCATACAGACAATGACTCCTAAAAGCTACTCAATCTCTTCAAACAGCAGAATGTTAGGCTTCAGCAATNATCTTGTAGGCCTCTATTACTCTAGAAGGAGCCTGAACNAGCTCCACCAANACACCTTCAGCACTTAAAGGAAATTCTTCATTCCCTTTAGGGTGAACGAAGCAAACATCGTGACCTGCAGCACCTTGNCGGATCCCACCAGGGGTAAAGCGCAAACCTTGACTAGTCAACCAATCTACTGCGGCANACAAATCATCAACCCACAAGCCAANATGGTTAAGCGCTGGNAGATCAACTCTCGGCTTTACTGTGTTATCTAGGGGCTGCATTAAATCTACCTCAACAGCAAAATCACCCGACCCAATAATACAAATATCTTCATCTACGTTCTCAGTCTCGCTGATAAAAGTTTTGTGGTATTCAAGTCCCAGNAAATCTATCCAAAANGTTCTCAATCGATGCTTATCCGCTGCTCCCACGGCAATTTGCTGGATGCCTAGTATTTGAAATGGGCGATGACTATTCAAAGTGAACTCCTATCGCTTCAATAATTAAAAACTTTAAACTATCAGCCTAGATAGCTTTGTTCAAACTTATCAATGAACTCACCCAGCTGATCTGCGGGTAAATCATTGATGCCAGCCGCAGCCTCCCTGCCGCCGCCTGATTCAAATTGACTACACAACACATTTGCTCCAACCCGGTTATCCAGAGGAGCTCTTACGCTGACTAAGTAGCAGCCATTAGCTTTTTCTGTCACTACGGCATGAGCTCTTTGGGGATATTGATTAGTCAAATCATTACTAAATACACCACTAACACGTCTCGCCCAAGGTTCATCAGGTAACATGAAAACTGCTACTGAAGGAGTTTGGTGAAAAACCTCGACGGATTGTACCGCAGAAAAATCGTTGTGATAGCCTGTTTCAAGCTTATCAAAATGATGGTGCCCATCAGCGATGAAATCCAACGGATTTTCATACTCCAACGCTAATCGGTACAACTCAGTTGGAGTAAAATGTAAATCTGTTAAATCTGAGCCATATCCATTNTAATTCATATAAATACCAAGCTTTTCTAACANTCCTATTTGCTCTTGGGAAAACTCACTATTCTTTAGCATTCCGTGNGCNGCCGACTTTAAATTATCACCNAAAGTNCCCACCACTCCCCACGCTAATCTTGCCCCACGAAGGTAATTATTAACCAATAAACTAGTAGACACATTGGGAGATTCATTAATTAGGGATATTAGCGAGGAGGAAACAGGTACCTCTCCTGCCGCATGGTGATCAACATAAAAAACTGTAGCGCCTTGGGAGAGCACTCGNATGAGATCATCGCTGTTTTTGGCCATGGAGATATCTAAGACAGTAATCCGGTCCCCAGCATCAGCGTTCACTTGGCTCAAAAGTTGAATGTTGCGTTTTACGCCAGTGATGAGTGTTGAATCTCGAGACTCCAATTGTCGCAACTGAATAAGGGCACAAATACCATCGGCATCGCCATTGAATACGTCATAATCGGCCATCACCTCTGTACTCCCTTATATTTGAGCGCAAATGATAAAGTAAAATAGGGGGTTTTTACAAACAGGGAAAGGGAAGGCAACTGCAGGCCAAACCGCCTGCAGTTGAACGTATTTAATTCTAGTCTTTTTGAGCTATCGCGCGATCCAACCCACTTCTCTGGGTATCGAGAGCAAGATAAGGATTTTGCTCTTGGATAGCACCAGGATGCACAACAGAAATAGTAATCTGACTACCACTACCACCGCCAGTTATCCCACCAATACCACGACCTTTGCGAAGAATTTCNATGGTCGCATGGCGACCTTCTTTCGTGTATATCAATANAATTTCTTCCGCCACCGTTGATGACACCANGCCCCATCCAGCTCCCTGAGTAGAGTTACCATAAAAGATCAAGTTCTCTGCAGGACTTAAATCAGATTCTAATACGATACGCCCCGCAATTCCGGTACCCGTTCCAAGTATTACGGTCGGAACCTTTTGGATCTCAGCATCATTGGGAAGCGGAAAATCTGCTAGAAGATAATTAATAATTCNACGGGACTCTTCCTGGTACACATCACCAACCAGACCACAGCCAGACATGAGACTAGCAAAAACAAGTACACAACTAAAATTTGCGCGTTTAGACATTAGTGATCTCCAGAGTGTTTTCATAGATCACCGTACTATATGTAATATCTCTATACATTAATGCAACAAATCCATCCGTTGCTGCATAGATTAATATCAGTAGTATCTCTTAAGATGAGCAATTATTTTGACCTGAATCAGGCTGTAACCTTTGTGAGAAGGGGATTATAAGATCGTCGCCTGTACGTCTTGAATTGATTCAGTTGTTCTGACACAGGTGAGAGTCCTCAGCAACAATCCTGCAAGCTGTCAATGCTCGAGGCGGTCACTCTAGGAGTCACCGCCGAGGTTAAAAGCAAGTAGTAATCGACTGCTCTGATTATTAGAGAGCGCCATTAAATTCCTTCAATATTTACAACTAAAATTTCTTGCCATTCTCCGCAAGGTCAACCAAATATGGGCTCGGAGTCCAAAAATCATCACCAGTTTTATCTTGATAGTGACGTAGCTTTTCAACAACTTTCTCTAACCCTATGCTGTTTGCATAATGCATTGGCCCACCCCTATAAATTGGCCAGCCGTAGCCATACACATAGACCACATCAATATCACTGGCGCGCATAGCAATGCCCTCATCAAGAATTTTGGCTCCCTCGTTTATCATAGGTAGCACACAACGATCGAGTATCTCTTCATCAGAAAATTCTCGGCGAGTAACACCGGATTTCTCTGCATGGTCTTTTATAAGGTCAGCTACCAGCGATGAAGGCGTTGGTCTGCGCTTTTCATCATAGTCATAAAATCCCACACCTGTTTTTTGACCTCGTCGATCTTGCTCACACAGTCGATCCCTGACCGTTTCGCTGTTAGATTTTTCCTTGTCCCAACCCAGATCAAGGCCAGCAAGATCGGCCATCTGAAAAGCACCCATGGGAAAACCGAAATCAAATAATACTTGATCTACTTTTTCAACTGGCGCACCTTCCAATGCAACAAGATTAGCCTGGTGCTGTCGCATGAATAATATACGATTACCAACGAATCCAGGACAAACACCCACCAGTGTGGCGACCTTTTTGATTCGCTTAGCAAACGCCATACAGGTTTTAATAACTGGAGCTGCGGTCTTTTCACCACGAACTATTTCAAGCAGCTTCATGACGTTGGCCGGCGAGAAAAAGTGCAATCCAATTACCGACTCAGGGCGACTGGTCACGTTGGCGATTTCATTCAAATCTAGCGCCGATGTATTTGAAGCCAAAATGGCCTCTGGTTTTGCAATCTGATCTAGACGGCTAAATATATCTTTCTTAACCGCCATATTTTCAAATACTGCCTCAATGATCAGGTCACAGTCTGCTAAGGATTCCATTTCCAGAGAGCCGCTAATTAATCCGCAGCGAGTCTCAACATCTTCAGCACGCAAGCGTCCTTTACTAGCGGTATTTTCGTAGTTCCTACGAATAATGCCCAAACCACGATCCAATGCCGCCTGATTGGTCTCTATAATGGTTACTGGGATACCGACGTTAGCCATATTCATAGCAATACCACCGCCCATAAGGCCCCCACCAATAACACCTACCTTGCTGATCGGTAAGTCAGGCGTATTCTTGTTAATGCCTGCCACTTTTGATGCCTGACGCTCAGCAAAAAAGAAATACTGCTGGGCTCTGGATTGAGGCCCTGCCATCAGCTCCATAAATAACTTGCCTTCGGTCTTTATGCCTTCATCGAAGGGTTGAGAAACAGCGGCTTCAATACAACGAATATTGTATTCCGGAGCCAAGAATCCGCGGGTTTTACGAGCAATCATTTTACGTACTTGAGCGAAAATCTCTGGACTTTCGATGGCGCTTTGCAGTTTTTCCTGATTATCCCTGACCCTCGGATGACTCGCGATCTCAGACGACTTGGCAACCGCAAACGCAATCGCTTCTCCACGTAAATCACTTTCGACGATCATATCAATCAACCCTGATTCAAGAGCCTCATCTGCCCCAATTGGAGCACCTGAAGTCACCATGGAAAGTGCCTTTTCTACGCCAACAACCCTCGGTAATCTTTGAGTTCCTCCAGCTCCAGGTAAGAGACCCAAATGCACCTCAGGGAGTCCAAATTTCGCATCAGCTGTAGCTACCCTGTAGTTACAACAAAGTGTGGTCTCAAGTCCTCCACCTAAGGCGGTCCCATGGACTGCTGCCACCACTGGTTTAGTTGATTGATCAAGCAAAGTAAGTACTGCAGGCAGATGAGGTTCCTTTGGAGCACTTCCAAATTCGCTAATGTCAGCACCTGCAATGAACGTCCGACCTTCGCAATATATGACAATACCAGTCACTGAATCATCCCGCGAGGCGGTCTCAATCCCCTTGTAAATACCCTCGCGCACACCATGACTTAGAGCATTGACTGGTGGGTTGTTTATCGTAATCACCGCTATAGTTTGCTCAACGTTGTAATCAACTTGATCCGTAACTGCTACCATCTTTCTTTCTCCATGTAATAAATATTTATTAGTAATTCTTTATGTTAAAAAAGTCTGTTTTCCATGCCACGAATGTTGAATTCGTCTAAACATATTCTCCTAACAACCGATCAATTTCTTTCGCAATAAGCCACAATCTATCCTGCCCCCATAATGCCAAAACTACCTTGTTATTTCTATCTAATAGCCTGAAACTTGGGGCGCCCCATAAACCACTCTCATACATTGCCAAACGATTTTCTTCTAGGGTGTCTTGCCATCCATTCTGACCAACGACCTGCTTTGCTGAAGCCCATTCGAGGCCTGCTTTTTCAACAACATATCTCAACCCATCTTCTTTATTAGTGTTAACACCTTCAGCGA
>NYWV01000012.1 GCA_002685195.1 Porticoccaceae bacterium | reverse complement strand
GGTCGACCCTTTAAAACACGAAGCGGCGGCACTGTGAAATTAGCAGACCTTTTAACGGAAGCAGTTGAGCGAGCTGAGAAATTAGTGCGCAAGAAAAATGATGATCTAAATGAAGCAGATATTAAATCCATCGCTGAGAAGGTCGGTATTGGTGCCATCAAATATGCTGATTTAAGTATTACTCGAACTAATGATTATATTTTCAACTGGGACGCGATGCTTTCATTCGAGGGCAACACGGCTCCCTATCTACAGTATGCCTATACCCGTATTTGTAGCATTTTCCGAAAAGCGGGTATTGAACAAAACTCGTTAACAGCGGCCGTTAAAATTTTGGAAGGTCAGGAAAAGGCATTAGCTCTAAAGTTACTGCAATTTAATGAGGTAATTGATCAGGTCGCCATTGACTGTTATCCGCACACTTTATGTACTTATCTTTATGAACTCGCCAGCGCGTTCATGACATTCTACGAACACTGCCCAGTATTGAAGTCAGATGTTTCAGAGGATATTAAGCAGAGTCGGCTGCAGTTGTGTGCATTAAGCGCCGACACCCTAGCCTGTGGTTTAGATCTACTTGGCATCGAAGTTATGGAAAAGATGTAATTCTTTACGCGGACACGCTCAATTTATTTGCTCGCGATAACTTGCTGATGCATGTCTTCAAAAGACTGTTCAGTTGAGCCATCTACTCCCCGCTTATCCATCAATGACACTGTTACAATAGCCGCCAGAGACAAAACAAAACCTGGAACCAAGGCATAAAGATCAAAGATACCACCCTCTGCTTGGGACCAAATCATCACTGTAGCACCACCGGTTAGAACTCCCGCAAGAGCCCCCCGCGCTGTCATGCGGCGCCAATACAAGCTCACTAAAATTGCAGGCCCAAGAGATGCACCTAGGCCAGCCCAAGCATAAGAAACAACATCTAAGACTTTGTTATCCGGCTCCATAGCCAGCACCGTAGCCATCATAGCCAACACTACAACTGCTATTCGTCCTATCTGCAGTCGCTTTTCAGCACTGACATCTTTCCTTGTCACTAAGGGGTAGAGGTCTTCGGCTAAGGAGGATGAACACACCAGTAACTGAGAATCCACAGTACTCATAATGGCGGCCAGAATAGCCGCAAGAAGAATACCTGCAATAAGTGGGTGGAAAATCAAACTTGTCAGCGCAATGAATACTTTTTCACTATCCGGTAAAACCTCAGGTAAATAAGCGATCCCACTGAGGCCGACCAATATAGCGAGCAAATAACAAGACAAGGCCCATACCACTCCAATGGTGGCTGCTTGTCCTGTCTCAGAAGCGGAACGTATAGCCATGAATCGCGCCAGTATGTGGGGTTGTCCAAAATAACCTAAGCCCCAGCCCATGGTGCTTACAATCATCATCCAGCCCAGGACATTGCCTTCAGCATCGGTAAAGAGATTAAGAAGTTGGGGATTTTGCTGATTGATTTGCGCTGTGAATTGGTCAACACCACCTGTCTGGGAAATCACTAAAATAGGCACACAGGCTAACGCAAGTAACATTAGTAAACCCTGAAAAACATCTGTCCAGGAAACGGCTAGAAACCCTCCAAACAGCGTATAGAACAAAATCAGTACTACGCTAACAATGACTGCCATGTGATAGTCAAATCCAAATACTTCGTTAAATAACTTTCCACCTGCGATCAACCCAGAACCGACATAAAACAAGAAAAACAATAAAATGCTGACACTTGCGATTGACTTGAGCCATGGCGTTTTATCCATAAACCGTCTTTGCAGATAAGTTGGTAGAGTCACAGCATCACCCAACAATGCACTATAGATCCTGAGGCGTTTTGCCATTAGTAACCAATTAGCCGCCACGCCAATCACCAAACCAATAGAAATCCAAGCAGCCTCGAGACCTGCAAGATAAGCATATCCGGGCAGCCCTAACAGCACCCAACCGCTCATATCTGAAGCACCAGCGCTGATTGCCGAAACGCTCGGAGAGAGCTCTCTACCTCCCAAGAAATAATCAGTAGCATTCTTAGTTCTGAAATAGGCGTAAAACCCGATACTCAAAACAATAGCAACATAAGCCATGAAGGCGACAATGGTAGAAANAGATAGATCAGGCATTAAATTCCCTCATTACAATTTANGTCAATTGTGTATTATCGGCGTTGCNATTTGTCACTAATAAAAGTCTGATACTAATATTTAATGCTGTCTANAANGCTTATTCNAGANAGTTANNCTGCNAACATCCTCCAGTTTAATGTCACACATTAATAGCTCTAATAAAAGATTCAATTTCCATNCTTTCATCCTGGTCTATTTTTAACTTCCCGTTGGTTAAACCAGCAAAATCAAAAAGACTGGNGTCTGCTAATTGAGAGGGTGCAACATTTTTGATAGCCCCAAAAATCGCATCAATTCTTCCGGGAAACTGCCGCTCCCATTGCGCGAGCATCTCCTTTACTGCATTCCGTTGAAGTCCCGCCTGCGAGCCACACAGATTACACGGAATAATCGGAAACTGTTTCAACTCCGCCAGCGCAACAAGATCAGATTCTTTNCANTAAGCGAGCGGTCGAATTAACACATTGCGCTTATCATCTGAAAGTAATTTGGGGGGCATAGCCTTGAGCCTACCTTGATAAAACATGTTTAAAAATAAAGTTTCGACAATATCATCTCGGTGGTGTCCCAACGCAACCTTAGTTGCACCTATCTGTTCTGCAAATCCATAGAGAGNTCCTCTTCTAAGTCTAGAGCACAGGCTGCAATAGGTCTTTCCCTCAGGAATCTTACTCGTTACTACACTGTAGGTATCTTTCTCTAAAATATGATATTCGATATCAAGAGTATCAAGATAATTTGGCAGTACCTGCTCAGGGAATCCCGGCTGTTTTTGATCTAAGTTAACCGCAACTAACTCAAATTGAACGGGCGCGTTTTTCTGCAAGTTCATCAAAATATCAAGCATCGCATAGGAATCTTTACCGCCAGAAAGGCAGACCATAATTCGGTCACCCTCTTCGATCATTCTGTAATCAGCCACGGCTTTGCCCACATTACGCCGCAAGCGTTTTTGTAACTTATTTGACTCCAATTGTTCTTTACGTATGGACATTGCATCACTCAAAACTATTTTGCGCGAAGTATAAGGGCTTAGCACCATGATCGGCAAATGAGCTTTCGGCGTTTTTAACTTGCGCTTCCAAGCAATGAATACCGCACCGAAACCACTACTCTAGCGCCATAATAAAATTGATAAGTGGCCGCAATGCAACCGGCGGATTATCGTGGTCAAACGATGGACTCGAGTATACCTGATCTCCCGCCGAAATCTTTACTGACGCAATCTGAGCCCCATCAAACTGATGGCGCTTCGATGGCACAGGCAAATCGCCCAAAGATAACAAATCGATATCCAAAAGTAATCGATCGCGAGTCANCCTGTCGGTTGTGCTCAACCCACCTTTCGTAACTGCTCTGCTGCTAGAGCTTCGCTCAAAGCTCTTGGTCGTCATCACAACTTTTTCAAACCCCGAAAGACTAGAGGTAGCGTATTCAATTTGTGACACATCAGTAAAAAGATCCTTTTCAACATCTGAAGAGGGGTTATGCTCCGCCTTCCGCAGCTGGTCAATATCGTATCCCAAACGCTGGACCTGATCCACCAGAAAGTTATAATCTTTTTCGGAGATCGACGATTTTCGCGCCATTATCCATACATAATCACGACTTTTACGCCCAATAATCGTATTTTGATAATCGGCATCAAGNTATACAATTCGATAATCAGCCTTTATGGGCCAAACGAACTGCATACCCCAAATGGCGTTACTTTCTGAATCTTGAACGAAACCTCTGGGGTGATAATTCTTCTTCTCGCCATCTAGACTTCCCTNGTTAAAGGTAAATGTAGTGGCAATGGTGCCGTCATTATCCAAACTATAAGTCTCCACAGGATTGTAGGAGTCTTTTTCAAGAAACGTTGGGATATTAGCAATCACAAACCAATCACCCATGAATCGGTCAAGATCAACATATTTCACCGCAGGCATGGGCTTATGTGTGCTACACGCAGTTAACGCAAGAAGCAAAATCATAAGTATTCCAGCATTAAAGCTTCGCATCTGTTTCTCCAACTGATTCATTGATTCTTTGATATCTGAGAGTTCCCGCTATTTTGAGATCAGACTCAAGTGTCTGCCAATTTCCTGACTTATCGTATCCAAGATGAATCTCTGTCTTGGGTAAACCAACTACCCTTTTAGTCATGCTTGTCAATCGATCTTCGGTGACCTCTAAGGAAACTGGCGTATATTTTCCGGTTTCTACATTTAGAAGAAACTCATCGTCGAGCCAAGCAGGCCGCCAATAGGCAAAGGTTCTGACACAGTCAGATACCAAAACTTCCTCTTCATTCCTATTGACATAAAAATCACCGTCCTTCATAGAACCGCTCATAAAAACTCTTTTTGTATTACGCTCAGTCTCACTCTCAAATGCTTGTAGGCAATCGCCCAACCAAGTTTCCGTCGCTTCATGACGATAAGATACTTTCTTGACCAGCAAGACCGTAAAGTCCATTTTCGCTTTGGAAGATACTGTTAACTGGTCACCATCCGTCTGGACAACGAACCTGTGCCATCCTACTTCACGATTGTCTAACGAAACCTTAAAATTAAAAACCTCAGTAGCATCCTCCTCAGCACAAAGAGACGCTGAACAGGCTAACAATATTATTGCACCGCACCGGGCAACTGCCCGCTGCCGTTTTAAAAATTTTAGTACTAATGTCATTGTAAAACCCCTAAATTGATTGTCGCGCCAACTTAATCTCCAATATACCAATCAGTCATAACTATAATTATCCCGATGTTGACTTAGTTAGCGCTTAATCCTCCGTGAATGGTCAATTTTNTCGCTGGTTTTTTGTCTCGCAGAACGGTCTTTTTTTATCAGCACATAGGTGGAACCGACACCACCATGTTGCTTCTGAGCGCTATGAAATGCCAGTACCTCATCAAATTGCCTAAGCCAATGGTTGACACAACTTTTTAGCTTTGCGGGTTCTTGCCTACCTTCTCCTTTTCCATGAGTGATAAGCGCACACCTGATGCTATGTTTATGACAGTCATCGACAAANCTCCACAGGGCTAAACGCGCCTGCTCAACCGTGTGCCTATGNAGATCAAGTCTGGACTGGATTTCATATTTACCCAAACGTAGATTTTTATAGACCCCATGCTGAACACCAGGTCTCTGGTACTCCAGATAAGCCAGAGGCTCTACAGGCTCTATAACGCTAGCTGTATCTAGTTCATTAACATCAGAAACCACTTCTCTTTGGGCAGCTTTTCTGCGCTCAATAATACCTGGGGTGATTTCTTTAGTCGGGACAATATGCGATGACACGTTGGCGGCTAGAGGTTTGACGCCATCTCCCACCAAATCACCAAACGATCCATCCGAATCATCGAGTGAGAACTTAATTTTATCATCAGTTGGCGACATGGTTTTCTTGTCCCTGTTAAAACAAACCGCTGGGTACCTACCCCCTAACTTAAGTCTCTTGATGTATCATGGACACCCTTTTGGAGGAGCCACTAATGCACGTTACAGCGCACCATGTTATCTCAGTTCACTATACCCTGACCGATGACAATAATGAACTCATAGACTCAACTTACGACACTGGAGAACCAATGGTTTATCTCCATGGTAGAGGGCAAATGGTAAGAGGCTTCGAGCAGGCTATTTCAAAAGCTACAATTAACCAAAAGCTGTCTTTTAAGTTAATGCCGAATGAGGGATATGGACTTAGAAATGTTCACAATGTTCAACGAATACCCGTTAAATATCTTAAACACGAGGGCAAACTGACCATCGGTAAAGATATACATGTGAACACCGACAATGGTGTCAAACCTGGCACTGTGATTAAACTGGGGAAATTTAATGTTGATGTTGATATGAATCACCCTCTGGCAGGCAAAAATCTTAACTTTGAGGTCGAAATCGTCGATATCAGAAAAGCAACCGAAGAAGAAGTTTCCCATGGCCATGTCCATGGAGAGCACGGTTGCAACTAGCGATGGAGTTTGAGCTTTATCAATACATCCTTATTGCTATTGTCTTTATTTGGAGCGGATTTGTCCGTTCNGGACTAGGNTTTGGCGGAGCGCTNTTTACCATTCCNTTTTTGCTTCTTATACACAATGATCCTTTGTATTTTCTNCCGATCATCTCATTACATTTACTCTTTTTTGCCTCCCTTACTTTTATTGAGAGCCGGAAAAATATGCCCCTAATGAAAGGCAATCATGCTCTCGAAGCTCCCCGAGTTAACTGGCCTTTTGTACGCTTTACCCTCGGGATCATGATCATCCCAAAACTTGCCGGTGTCATTGGGCTTATTGTGCTACCAGCTAAAATAATGAATATTATTATTTTCCTTATGATTACGGCGTACTCGGTTACCTATATTTTAGGCCATCCCCTCAAGAGCAGCAGTCGCTGGTTGGATGTAATGTTTTTGATTATTGGCGGGTATATTAGTGGCACATCTCTGATCGGAGGNCCTATGGTGATCGCGGTTGCTCTGAGGCATATAAAAACTACTGAGTTCCGCCATACCCTNTTCGTAGTGTGGGGAGTTCTGGTGAGCATCAAGCTGATTGCGTTTGCTTGGGCAGGTATTAGCTTTAATTTATTAGCAACACTGTGGCTGCTTCCATTCGCGGGCATTGGGCATATGATTGGCCATCATTTTCACACCCGGCTACTAATGCAAGACTCAACTCGTTTTTATCAGGTTATAGGTTGGGTGCTTTTAACTACCGCCTGCACTGGATTGTATCAATTGTTAAGGTAAGAAAAAGGCGCCATGGACCATTCCATAACGCCCTCTTCGGGGGGGGTAAATCTTAATTAGAGACGACTCTTAAGATGCGTCGAAATATTCGGTTGGCATCGCCATAACACTGTCGGTGCTTGCCTTCATCGTTTTGGCATGCATGTCTGCGCGAGGAAGAATACGGTCAAAAAAGAATGTTGCGGTATGCAGCTTTTCTTGCAGAAATACACTATCACCCTCTCCTGCTGCCAATTGCGCAGCTGCAACCTTACTCATGCGAGCGAACATGTATGCCATGTAGGCATAACCGGAGAACATTAAGAAGTCGACTGAACCAGCACCGACAGAATCCGGACGTTTTTTAGCGCCGGCTCCCAATTTGTAGGCCAAAAATCGCCATCTCATAGCCAATTTAGCNACTTGCCAAGCTTGATTACGAACTGTTTTATCCCTACCTGNNGCAGTCCAAGGCATACATCCTTTAGCAAAAGAAAGCATCTCNCCTGTNAACACATTGAGTTGCTTGAGACGATCAAGCAGCACCTTGCGNCCAACTAAATCNAGCGCCTGGATNCCAGTNGTGCCCTCATAAAGTGTTGCAATNCGGCTATCCCTGAGAATTTGCTCCATNCCCCACTCTTTAATGTANCCATGCCCGCCAAACACCTGTACTCCATGGTTTGCAGCNTCNACTCCTAACTCTGTNATAAACCCTTTGAGTATNGGNGTACAGAACCCCAATCTTGCTTCCGCGGNTTTTTTNGCNTCCTCTGTCTTTCCCGCGCGGTAAACATCAGCAAATTGCGAAGCATAGGTCACCATCGCTCGACCACCTTCAGCAATAGCACGCTGAGTCAGCAACATGCGTCGCACATCGGGATGTTCAATAATCGCATCCGCTGGACCATCAGGGTTTTTAATACCAGAAATTGACCGCATTGCCAGACGATCACGCGCATAGGCGGAGGCTCCTTGATAAGATCGTTCGGCCGCCGAAACACCCTGGCTAGCCGTACCAATACGCGCTACATTCATGTACGTAAACATGGCATTCAAACCATCATGCGGCTCACCAATAAGAAAACTCTTGGCATTATCAAAATTAAGAACCGCGGTACCATTTCCGTGGATACCCATCTTGTGCTCAATCGAGCCACATCTAACCCCATTCCTTTCTCCTGCAGAACCATCNGCAGCCGGCANGAACTTGGGAATAATGAATAGTGAAAGGCCTTTGGTCCCTTTGGGTGCATCAGGTAATTTAGCCAATACGATATGAACAATGTTTTCAGTTAAATCATGCTCTCCGGCACTAATAAAAATCTTGGTTCCATCTACACTGTAACTTCCATCGGCATTGGGCACTGCTTTTGTCTTCATTTGCCCTAAATCAGTACCACAATGNGGTTCGGTAAGACACATGGTGCCGCTCCAAACACCNCTAATTAGCTTTGTTAANTAATCTTTTTTCTGATCCTCAGTGCCATGATCTTCCAGCGTAGCGATGGCNCCTTCACTAAGTCCTGGATACATNGCCCATGCCCAATTAGCAGTGGTAATCATCTCAGTCACTGCCAAGCCAATAGATGACGGAAGATTCTGGCCTCCCATACCTTCGCTGCCAGTCAACGAGGTCCATCCTGCTTCAATGTANGTTTTGTAGGCTTCTTTAAAGCCTTCAGGCGTAGTTACTTCNCCATCAGCCCAAACACAGCCGTCATCACCTGACTGATAGAGCGGTGCCAACTCGTTTTCACTAAACTTTGCACCCTCGGCAAAAATAGCCTCAATCATATCGGGAGTTGCCTGATCACCACCCACTACCTGTTTGAATTGAGTTTGCATGTCAAAGACATCATTGAATAAAAACAAGACATCTTTCATTGGAACCTTATAACTTGGCATTCTATTTATCCTCTTCGATAATACCGTCTAAATGGGCCTCTTGGCCCGATTCATTGAATAGTGAAAACAACGTTTTATTTTCTTCATGTTTGGTATAAAACAAAACCTTGGAAGGCAAAAATAGCGGCCGATGAAAGCTTGCGCGAACCCGATAGCCTTCACCTGGTAATTGATCCTTTAAAACAGCGAGACTTCTAGCCTTACTCCACATGCCATGAACAATAGCTCTTTTAAAGCCAAAGAGCTTAGCCGTCATGGCGGTTAAATGAATTGGGTTGTAGTCTCCAGAAACCCTTGCGTAACGCCGGCCCATTCCTCGATCAATTGACCATGCTTGAGGTTCCCCGATCCGCATAATGGGATCTGCTGTCTGGCGGGGGATCGCAGTTTTACAGCGATGTAGCATCGTCGATTCACTCGACCACACCAGTTCGCCATTAACCTTAGCCATCATACCGACTGACCATTCAATACCCTTGGACGTAGGAGAATTACCTTTAATATAAGCACTCAGATCGATGGGAGATCCGATTGGGAAGTATTTGAGGACGGTTATTTCATTACGCAGGTGTACTTGGCCCATGGCTTTCATCGGAAAATCAGCATGTGTCATGATATTTAAGACCAATGGAAAACCAAGCATACTTAAGTAAGTTGGAGGCAGGCTTTCGTTTTCATCAAAGCCCATTAGCCTTTGATAAGCCAACAAATGTCTAAGATCAATTTTTAAACCGTGAATAGAGTTTCCAAGCATAGGTAGGCTTTCGCCATCGGCAAACTTATTCGATTTGACTGCCGCTTTTCGGAACAAAGCGAACATACCAGGGAGCTCATTGAGTTCGTCCATCTTGGGCAATTTTTGACCTTTATCATCAGTTTGTGAATGCATTTTCATTCCCCTACCGTAAATACTCTCAGTTCGAAAGTCACTAGCAAAAAATTTAACAGTTTTGTCATTTGGGTCAATTGTGTATTATTGTGTTTTCAATGGAGATTCTATGGCAGGTTTAACAGATTCGGGGACACTAGTACGATTGGCTTATCANGGCTTGTTGGCTCTTGAGGTCGATGCCGATGAAATTTTACGTCAATCGGGTTTTGATCCGGCTAAATTATACGAGGCAAACCTGCGTACGCCCTTTGCTGCGCAGCCTCTATTCTGGAAAGCCGCAGTAGANGTCTCTGGAGATCCATGCATCGGACTGCATCTTGCTGAAAAAATGCCGGTATATAAAGGCCAGATATTAGAATACTTAATGTTAAGCAGCCCCACCTTTGGGAATGGGCTCGAGAGAGTCTTAAATTATCAACGTTTAATTAGTGATGCTCTACACGGATCTCTCGAGATCTCACCACTTCCTTGCCTTACTAATTATTTTTCCAATCACCAATATGCCACCTCACACTTAGCCGAAGCGATGGTNTTAGGTTTGATCAAACTATTTGAATCAGTGACTGATGGCGTCTTTATTGCCGAAAAAATAGTATTTAACCATTCTCCCAATGCTGATATTAGTGAATANGAGCGTATTTTTAATTGCCCTGTTGANTTTAATGCTAGATCTTTTAAATTGTATTTTCCTAAAACTGTCCTTGAATANAGATCACTTTATGCTGAGACACAGCTCCTTGATCTACATATGCAAGCCGCAGATCAGCACCTTGAGATTCTGAAACAGGGTGATTTAATCAAAGAAGTCCGTATGCACATGGCGAGCTTACTAGAATCTGGAGAAATTACTTTGGATTCCGTATCTGCACTTATGTCTGTTAGCACGCGTCATTTGCGTCATCAGCTAAACGTTGCCGGCACTAGTTTCCAAAAAATACTAAACGATCTACGACATCGCTTAGCACTCAGACTGCTATCACAGACNAACGAGGCCATTAGTGAAATTATCTATCTAACCGGCTTCTGCGAACCGAGCACTTTTTATCGCGCTTTCAAACGCTGGGAAGGAACCACGCCAATTGACTACCGCCAACGGATGCGCAAACAACTTAAGTAGAAACTGATTCGACATTCGCCTTCTCAAGTGCGGAGATTCGCGTAGAATACGCGACGCCCTTTTAGTGAACCAAATCAAATTTATTTTGGAGCAGCAGTTAGAATGACCGATCAGACCAACCCAGCCTTTGAACTATTACGCAAACAAGACATACCATCATTAAATGTGGAGTATCAAGAATATCGGCATAAGATCACTGGTGCACAGCACATTCATCTAGCATCTGAAAATAAAGAGAATGTGTTCCTCGTTGCACTACGAACTGTGCCAGAGGATTCGACTGGTGTGGCTCATATTCTTGAGCATACTGCCCTTTGTGGCAGTGAAAAATATCCTGTGCGAGACCCGTTCTTCATGATGATTAGAAGGTCTCTCAACACCTTTATGAACGCTTTTACCAGCTCTGACTGGACGGCGTACCCCTTTGCCAGTCAGAACAAGAAAGACTTCAACAACCTACTCAGTGTCTATCTAGATTCTGTATTTTTTGCTCGTCTTGATCCACTCGATTTTGCACAAGAAGGTCATCGTTTAGAATTCTCCGATGCAGAAGATTCAAACTCAGAGCTCACGTTTAAAGGGGTAGTGTATAACGAGATGAAAGGAGCAATGAGCTCAATTAACTCGACTCTATGGCAAACAATTACCAAGCACCTGTACCCAACCAGTACTTATCATTACAACAGTGGTGGCGAGCCAGCCGATATACCGGATTTAAGCTACGATCAATTCAAAGCATTTTATGACGTCCATTATCATCCGAGTAACGCGATCTTTATCACCTTTGGCGATATTTCCGCAGCTGAGCATCAAGCGCAATTTCAGGAACAAGCACTACATCGGTTCGATAAGCTTGATTGTCATATCGCAGTCAACGACGAAAAACGATACGACAAACCGCAGTACGTAGAAGAAGTCTACGCTTTTGATGAGCCGGATTCTCCCGAAAATCACAGTCATATCGTACTCTCATGGCTGCTTGGAGACTCAACCGATCTTGAAGCAACAATGCGAGCCCGTCTGCTTGCAAGTGTTTTGCTTGATAACAGTGGTTCACCTCTGCAGCAAGCACTTGAAACTACAGATTTGGGTACCGCTCCCTCACCAATGTGTGGTCTTGAAGACTCACAAAAAGAAGTTTGTTTCGTCTGTGGAATCGAAGGTTCAAATCCTGAGGATGCAGATGCAGTAGAAAGTCTTATTTTAGGCGTACTGCAAAATGTTGCCGACCAAGGTCTTCCCCAAGAACAGGTAGCTGCGAGTCTTCATCAACTTGAACTATCGCAACGTGAGGTGTCAGGAGGAGGTTATCCCTATGGTCTGCAAATAATTCTAACAGCCCTCACCAGCGCCACACACCGGGGTGATCCAGTCGCTCTTTTAAACCTAGATCCCGTGCTGGAGAAACTACAGCAGGAAATCAAAGACCCTCAATTTATCAAGAACTTGGCACAAGACCTTCTCCTCAACAATCAGCATCGCGTTCGTCTTGT
>NYWV01000066.1 GCA_002685195.1 Porticoccaceae bacterium | reverse complement strand
AAAAAATTTTAGCTCACATCAACTTTGATTTTAGTCGCGCGATTATTGATAGAAACAAATTAGCGGTTTGGTTCGCCTTCTGGGGGGAAACAAAATCCCGACCAACCTACCTATCAATTTGCGCAAGTTATGTCAGCGAGATTGCAAACAACTTGACTCACCTTTTTGTTTTGCTCAAACAACAGGGTGACTACTCTGATGTTAATCCGGACCTCGTCTGCACCTGCTACACAGCGCTTTCTGATGGTTTGTGGCTGGACCTGCTAATTACACCTAAAGGAATGAAGCCAGCGCAAGCTCAGGCGGTGGCAATGCATTACTTAGCAACCCAATTTCCAGAGCATTTTAAAAATAAAACAGAACACTGAGTCCAGGAGATAAGCCATGGAAATTCAACATAGACAAGCCACCATCGACTGGCAACAAAAGGTACGCCAGTTTGTTGATGCTGAATTAATCCCTTGGGAGATTGAAGCTGAGATGAATCAAGGTGTTATCCCTGAAGCAGTAGCTAAAACCATGCAAGACAAAGCGATAGCGCTTGGCCTGTCGAAAATGGATGCTCCCACAGAACACGGCGGACTAAACATGAGTATGGTTGATCAAGTTGCTGCCTGGGAAGAACTCGGTAGAGTGACCAATGCTCTATGCTGGTGTTTCCCTGAGGCACAGCACTGGATGTTTGAAGCCTGTGCCGATAGCGACTATCAGATCAAAACCTATCTGAACGGTTTAATGGATGGAAGCCTAAGGGAATGTTATGCCATAACAGAGGCTGAGTCTGGCTCTTACGAGGTTACTAATGCCACGGCGACGAGTTGTGATGGTGGCTACTCCATCAATGGAGAGAAATGGTTCGTGACCACAGCCAATATGGCTGACTTTTTCTTTCTCCAAGCGAAAACTGACAGTGGTGAGGAGGCGCTCTTTTTTATCAAAATAGATGCTCCTGGGGTGACAATGATTGAAAATCCACTCTTCTCGCATACCTTTCCCTCTCATCATCCTACGTATAAATTCGATAATGTTTTTGTACTAGAGAAAGATCGCATTGGTGGTGAAGGATCTGGTATGGATTATAGCCGCAGCTGGTTTCGCCACGAACGTTTGACCATCTCTGCTCGTATGCTAGGGGCTGCAGCAAGGATGATAGAAGAAGCATCAGTCTGGGCATCAGAGCGAGATATTCAGGGCGAGAAGCTCATCGATAAACAAGCTATCCAATTCAGCTTAGCGGATAGTGCAACTGAACTCTGGGCCTCTAAACTCATGGTTTATGAGGCGGCTGAAGCGCACGATCGAGGTGATGATATTAAATCTCTGCATGCTCAGTGTTCAATGACGAAACTCTACACCACTGAAATGGCGAACCGTGTTGCCGATCGCTGCCTACAAATTTGGGGCGGTCGCGGTTATAGACGAGACAATGCAGTGGAGCGTTTCTATCGAGAGGTGAGGGTTGATCGAATATGGGAAGGCAGCAGCGAGATGCAACGTATGGTCATCGCCCGCGCACTTCAAAAACGAGGATTAAAAGGAATGTAATGTGCTGACATTACAGAAAACTCATCGATTGATTCACCCCCTAGCCCAATGGATATTGCTAGGACTAATCATTATTGCCAATCCAATCTNAGCTACTCCCTCCGAACAAGATCTTATCGACGCAGCCAAGGGCACACCAAAAAAACTGAATATTTATAACTGGGCAGATTATATTAACCCANAAGCAATTACCGATTTCGAGGAAGAGTTCGGCATAGACGTTACCTATGACATCTACGACTCTAGCGAGATTGTCGACACTAAATTGATGACCGGCCGCAGCGGCTATGATGTTGTAGTGCACGCCTCGTCCTTCACATCAAGGTTAGCTAGCGTGGGAATTTTCCATCAAGTTGAGTTTGANANGCTACCCAACTGGCACCACCTAGACCCTCTTTTGGTTAAAGCTGCAGATGAGAAATATTCNAATGGCTTGCAAGGCGTCCCCTTCTTTTGGGGTACTACGGGTATTACTTATAACGTTGATATGATTAAAGCTAGGATGCCGGACGCCCCCCTAAACAGTTCTGCGATTATTTTTGATCCGGAAATCATCTCCAAGTTTACTGATTGCGGCATTTCCTTTCTAGATGACCCAACATCGGTTATCCCCATGGCTATGTTGTATCTTGGCTACCCTTCCAATTCAGTTGACTTAAAGCAACTTAGGGACGTAGAGACCCTTATAAAAGCAGTACGCCCCTATGTAACCTATTTTAGTTCCACCAAAATGCTTTTAGATTTACCTAGCGAAGAAGTTTGCATTGCAATGAGNTGGTCTGGTGACTATTCGGTGGCCACCAATAGGGCNAAAGAAGCGGGTATCGATATTAAATTAGATTATATTATTCCTAAAGAAGGCGGAGGCATGTGGTTTGATAACATGTACATTTTNGAGGATGCACCCCATCGTGAAAANGCCTATCTATTNCTCAATTATATGTTACGTCCTGAGGTAATTGCAGCCACAACCAACTATATAGGTTATGCAAATGTNAACAAATCAGCNACCCCCCTTGTGGACTCTCACTTAACCGAGGATGTTGCCGTCTATCCCGATGAAGAAACGCTACAGCGCTTGCATACTACTGAAATCTTAGCCCCGAAAGAGGAGCGCAAACGATCGCGCACTTGGACAAAAATTAAAACAGGACTTTAACCAGATACCTTGGAACAACCGATGAATATTGAAAATGAAGCAAAGACCAACCATCTTGCTAAANCCTATGTTGCTGAAACCCCATGGTTGGATCCTGACGCAGTGCCCTTTATTCAAATAAAAGGGTTAAGTAAACAGTTTGATGATTTCTCTGCGGTAGATTGTGTTGATCTAGACATCTATAAAGGAGAACTATTTACTATTCTGGGTGGTTCTGGTTGTGGTAAGTCGACTTTACTCCGTATGCTCGCAGGCTTTGAAACTCCCAGTAATGGACAGATTATTATTGATGGCGTTGATATGAGTAATATCCCTGCCTATGATCGGCCAGTGAACATGATGTTCCAGTCCTATGCNGTTTTCCCTCANATGACCGTCGAACAAAATATTAGCTACGGATTGAAAAAAGANAAACTCCATAAAAACGACATTATCTCCAGGGTTAGCGAGATGCTAGAGTTAGTGCAACTCAGCGAGTTAGCTAAGCGCAAACCCCACCAGCTTTCCGGTGGCCAACGTCAACGAGTTGCTCTCGCTAGGGCCTTGATTAAACAGCCCAAGGTTTTACTGCTAGACGAACCTCTAGCAGCGCTGGACAAGAAGCTCCGCGAACAAACTCAGTTCGAATTAATGAATTTGCAGTATGAGTTGGGTATCACCTTTGTGGTGGTGACCCACGATCAAGAAGAGGCAATGACATTATCATCTCGCGTGGCTGTAATGGATGCGGGAAAGTTTATTCAGGTTGGCACACCGACCCAGGTCTATGAATCTCCCAGCAATCGATTTGTGGCTGACTTTTTTGGCACGATTAACTTTTTTAAGGCCACGGTAATCTCGACAAACAAACAGTCGAGCGTAATAACCGCAGAACTGGAAAAAACTGGAACTCAAGTGCAAGGAAAAACCGACGATAGTTTCAGCCCTGGAGACGAAGTCACCATCGCCGTTAGGCCAGAGAAGATAAGTATTAGCCAGCAGTCTCCTGAGGGCGATCACCTGACTATCACCAAAGGTATTGTTGAAGATTTGGCCTACTACGGCAATCGAAGTATCTACAGAATTCGCAGCCAATCTGGACGAATTATTCAGGTCAGCGCTCAAAATTATCAGCGCTCCGAGCAGCTCGTCTTGGAGTGGGATGATGAAGTTTATCTGTCCTGGGACTCCAGCTGTAATGTGGTGCTATCTGAATGAGCAATTCCCAACCAAATTTTGCTGTAAAGCCAAAAGCTACGGATTACAGCTTGCCTTTTAGAGACAAACTATGGCGTCAGTTTGTGATTGGACTGCCCTACTTTTGGCTGTTACTTTTTTTTCTTGCACCTTTTGTTATCGTACTAAAAATAAGTTTCGCAGAACCTATTGTGGCGCTGCCACCCTTCACTCAACTCTTTGACTTTAGTGACAGCGCTAGCCGATGGGTAATGGCCACATGGGATAATTATCGTTTCCTCTCAGAAGACAATCTATATTGGATTAGCTACTTAAAATCCATCAAGATTGCGGCCATTTCTACTCTTATCTGTTTACTCGTTGGCTACCCAATGGCCTATGGTATTGCCCGGGCTTCACCGACTACTCGCAATATCTTATTGATGCTTGTCATACTACCTTTTTGGACCTCATTTTTGCTACGGGTATATGCTTGGATGGGCCTGCTAGGTAAAAACGGACTTATAAACTCACTGTTAATGAATATGGGGTTAATCGAGTCACCGCTACAAATGCTCTATACCGACATGGCGGTCTATTTAGGTATTGTGTATACCTATATCCCATTCATGATTTTGCCGCTCTATGCGACTTTAGAAAAGATGGACACTAGCCTGCATGACGCTGCGGCTGATTTGGGTGCTAAACCTTGGCAGATCTTTATAGACGTAACTCTGCCTCTATCTATGCCGGGTATCATTGCAGGCTCTCTACTAGTGTTTATTCCCGCGATTGGTGAATATGTCATACCGGCGCTTCTAGGGGGCCTAGATTCACTGATGATTGGTCGCACTCTTTACGACGAATTCTTCGTGAATAGAGATTGGCCGCTAGCCTCTGCAGTTGCAACTATATTACTGTTTATTGTGGTCATACCGATCATGCTATTTCAACGCAGCCACCAGGAGCAAGAGTGAGTATGAACAAATCCTCTCGCTTTGTATTCTCATGCCTATGTTTTGGCTTTGCCTTTCTATACTTACCGATACTGGTGCTGATACTGTATTCCTTTAACCAATCGGCAATTTCTTCCGTTTGGGGCGGATTTTCCCTGCGCTGGTATACCGCTTTATTTAATAATGATCAAATCATAGAATCGGCATTGCTTAGCCTTAAAATCGCTGCCACCAGTGCAACCTTCGCCACCATTTTAGGCACTATGGCCGGGTTGGCCCTGACCCAAATGGGCCGATACCGTGGCCGATTCATATTCACCGGTCTTATCGCAGCTCCCCTTGTCATGCCAGAAGTAATTACCGGTCTGTCACTATTATTGATGTTCGTGAGTCTGCAAGAGTTGATTGGCTGGCCGATGTCTCGAGGCGCCGGCACCATAACCATTGCTCACATAACTTTTTCTATGGCNTATGTAGCCGTAATTGTGCAATCTCGACTGAGCAGCNTGGATCAATCTCTCCAAGANGCCGCCATGGACCTTGGCGGACGGCCCATGCANGTTGCCTTTGATATCACCTTGCCTTTNATAGCACCNTCAATGTTATCTGGNTGGCTTTTAGCTTTTACACTGTCNTTNGATGACTTGGTTATCGCCAGTTTTACCTCAGGGGCTGGGGCTAGNACCTTNCCAATGGTCATCTTCTCCAAAATAAAACTCGGTGTCACNCCTGACGTAAATGCCTTGGCCACTCTAATAATAGGTACAGTGAGTATTGGAATTATTATCGCAAGCTGGATGATGTTTAGGCAGGCTAAGCGCGATAGCATCATCAATGATTAAGTAAACTACAAGATCTAGCATCTATAGAAATGAGAAACAAATTATGCCACTAGTCACCCCTCTTNCTGCTGACACTAACNCTGAAGTTGCTGAACTAGCGACTTTTTTTAATGAGACCCTAGGATTTTGTCCGAACAGTGTATTAACGATGATGCGNCGACCTAAAATTGCTAAGGCATTTATTAATTTGAATATGGCAGTAATGGATAATCAGGGTCGTGTCACAAGCGCACTAAAAAGATTAATAGCCTATGTCTCGAGTAATGTAACCGGTTGTCGATACTGCCAATCGCACACTATTCGAGCCGCCGAACGCTACGGAGCCGAACAGGAACAGTTAGACAATATTTGGGAATACAGAACTCACCCCGCTTTTTCGGAAGCTGAAAGAGCCGCATTGAATTTTTCGGTGGCCGCCTCAACTGTACCCAATGGTGTTGATGCAGAGATTCAAGCAGCACTCCACGCCCATTGGAATGAAGATGAAATTGTAGAGTTACTGGGTGTTATTTCATTGTTTGGGTATTTAAATCGTTGGAATGATTCAATGGCCACTACTTTAGAGGAAGGGGCAATTGCATCAGGTGAGTCACTGCTAGCTCATCAAGGTTGGGGGGTAGAGAAACACAGATAAATCCTAAAAGCCCACTAAAATTGAGTTTTTAGGATTGACTGGCTAAGGTTGCCAATGTTTCTGGCGGGACATAGTCAAAAATAAAATTAATTCTATCCTCTTTTCCTTTATTCATAACACTGTGCCATTTTTGGTTGTTTAGCTCATAGGCTTTACCCACTTCAAACTTATAGGGCTTACCATCAATCATAAAACGCACTCTTGAGTTAGCCGTGATGGGAATATGAATTCGATGCCCAGCATGGAAGGAGGGGTGTTTATCATAGTGCGGAGTAATGACTCCGCCAGAAACTAACTTAGCCGCCATAGCGCGAATAACCTTGCCCCCTGGAGGGTAAAATTGTTTAAGTATGGCATTCATAATAGGCATCGCGGTGTCCGAAAGCATATCCCAAGCAGCCTCTTTGGTTACTTCGACCTTAGGCCAATAGTCAGTATCCACAAACAACATAACCAATGATTGAGTCTGTGCGTGCACGTCATAGGCTGTTTGCCGATGACTATTATCAAACCACGCTTTATCATCCACAGCCAAAATAGCATCACGCAACGGCCCAATGTCTATATCACCTAAATCTTTTAGTGGTACACCTATATCCATCGTTACAAACCTTTCTCTTTACTAAGCAAAACAGTAATCAATATTGTCTAGTGAGTCAAATGAAGCTCTTACCCAGCAGTTACCTACTGATGATATCGGATATCAGCTTAACTCATTCACTGCTCTGTAGGCCTGCTCGATAGCCGATTCCATCATGGCACTGGCTCCAGAATCGGCGTTTGCAATCACAACTTTCCCGAAGGGTTTTCGAGCTATCATATGAGGATATCGCTCATCATCATCCCGATAATACGTCTCATCGTCGAGAGAATTATAATAATAAGCGTAACCATGGGCCCATCGATTCACTGTAATTCCCGCAATATCTTTTGCAGCATCAAACCCACCCGGTCCGAGAAGGCCTTGCAACTGCAGCCTTACATTGCGCTCAATAGTTTCAAAAGATGTAGTCAGTAACTCTCGGCGCCCCTGCCTATATTGCTCGCGAGCGGTAAGCCCGGTATTGATCGGATGAGGGAACTTTTCCATATGAATAACGACGGGTTCATCTGGATTTTTCGAAAACTTATAGTCCCCATAACTTACAGGGAAATCGATCCTGGCATTAACATGGTAACCCGTTGGAAATACCACTGCACCGATACCTAAGTTCTTCCAAGCGCGCCAATTAGTCAGAACAACATTTGTGTAAAGAATAGGACTTTTTACTTGAAACGACAGCGCCTCTTTCTGTTTGTCTGGAAGTTGCGGACATAGATAAGGAATCATGCTGTTATTACAAGCCAAAATACAGCCTGCGGCTCGCAGCCNATATGTCTTACCCTGTGAAACATAAGTTATGACTACTATTTCGTCTGATCCAGTCACTTTATCTCGCCTAACATTTACTACGGTGCTGTTTAGACGAATTCGGACGGGAGACTCTTCTTGGTCAAGCTTACTGTAATCAAATTTAGCTGACACTAAACTCTTCATTGACCGGCCAGGAGCCACCGCAGGAATCATTCTTCGAACCAACTGGCGAGCAATTGACGCGTTTCCATCCGGGAAATGATGAATATAGGGCTCTTCAGGCTCCTCTTCAGGCAAACCAGCTGAATCCCAGCCAGGAAGACCTGCATACCACAGAGCACTCCCAGCATTAATAGACTCTATACCTACACCGGAATCGCCGGCTAGATCCTGAAGAACAGCAAAAACATCAGGTTCAGTAACACCGACATGATTAACCAAAAACTCTCGATAGCTAATACTGCTCAGATAATCCCACTTATCACTAACATCCGCTATTAAGTCTTTTTTATTTTCAAGTAAATATAATAGTTGCCGTTTAGCTGTCTCGTTGATTGGCATCTGATTCACGGCGTTTTCAGGAGTTAGAGCATCATCGTTCAGGGGAATATAACTCTTCAAGTCAATTAGATCATAATTGACCAATCTGTCTTTCCCCCAACGCTTGCGGTCAAAGAAAATACCTGCTGATAGTTGATTCTGTTTATAGAATTTTTGATCATAAGCCTTATCAAATTCACCGGGATCCACATCTAGATCCCTAAGAAGACCTTTAACAATCGTACTGTATCCAGATGGCTCCTGCATGGTCTCAGCGCCACCGTAACCCAGAATTTTACGACCATTGACCTCAAATTCATTGCGCTTGGCATGGCCACCAAAATCATCATGGTTATCTAGTATTAGGATTCGAGCATCGGGATGAGAGTCCGCGTAAAAGTGAGCCGCTGCCAACCCGCTGATTCCTGCTCCTACGATAACCACATCGTAGAGTTCGTCGACATCATGGGGCTCTCCCCAATCTGTTTGACCATAACGAGCCAATGCATGGCTGACTTCAAAAGAACCTAAATGATTGCCTCGCAACCCAGTCATTGAGGGTGGGTAAGACGAAGGTGAAAATGAGGTTTTACCTGGATCTATTCTTACATCAGCTGCAAAAAGGGATGCACCACCAATACTAGCCGCGGCAACGGCCGTTCCCTGTAAAAAGTCTCGGCGATTAATAGGTCGATTCATCCCGAGGTTTTTGTCAGTCTTATTCAAATACAACACTCCACTTTTATAAATTTGTGTTAAACGACTGAGTGGTGGTAATAACTGATAGCACCAGATAAATAATGTCTAGGTTATAAACGGTCAACGATTTTGTAATACATCATTCCCAAGGCCACCATTTGATTTCTGAGCAAATGCTGGCCAGGAATCCGCATGGGTTTAATATTAGCAAAAATATCAAATCGCTCTAGAGTTCCACCAACCGTATCCGCCATAATTTGTCCTGCAACGTGCGTTACGTTCACACCATGTCCTGAATAGCCTTGAGAGTAAATAATATTGGGAGCGAGCTTACCCATCTGTGGTACTCGATTCGCAGTTACTCCAATAGTCCCACCCCACCCAAAATCTAGTTTGATATTTTTGAGTTGAGGGTAAATCTTTAACATACGTGGCCTAAGATTAGCTTTTATAACCTCCGGATCGCTACCAAAATAAGTAAATCTGCCTCCAAAAAGTAACCGCTTATCAGCACTTAGTCTGAAATATTCCAAAATGTAATTAGGGTCACAGACCGCTAGATCCTGAGGATTAATCTCATTCACCATTTGTTCTGGTAGTGGCTCTGTCCCGATGATAAAACTATTCACCGGAAATAAAATTCCGCGCAATTTTGGTTCCAAAAAATGATACGCGTTACCAGCAAGCACAACAAAATCGGCAGTTACAGATCCTTTTTCGGTGACCACAGTGGCCTTTTTGCCTCGTTTGATGTCGATAACTGGTGACCCTTCATAAATTGTAGCTCCCAAAGAAACCGCTGCTTTTGCCTCTCCAAGGCAAAGATTGAGGGGATGTAAGTGTCCATTTCCATCATTCTGCAGAGCGCCTATGTAGGCTTTGGTACCAAGGGTATCTTGCGTTTCTTGCTTAGACAGCATTTTATAGGAATAGGGAAATTTATATTTTTCAAATAAATTCAAGTAAGCCTCAAGGTCTTTCATATGTCGTGGCTTAATAGCAACATCAAGGTAGCCAGACTTTAAATCACAGTCGATACTATAGGTTTTGATTCGCTGACGAATGATTTCATGTCCGGCCCAGCCCATATCCCACATGATGCGCTCACCCTCGTCACCCAGCGAGTCCGCCATCTTACTATCTCCAGAGATACCACCAATCATTTGGCCGCCGTTACGCCCAGAAGCTCCCCAGCCAACCTTGTTTGCTTCTACAACATGAACATTGTATCCCCGCTCTGCAAGATGTAGTGCAGTTGATATCCCCGTAAATCCTGCCCCCACAACACAGACATCGGCACTTTTGTCACCCTCAAGGCACGGATACTCTGCAAGCTGATTAGCTGTTGCTGCATAGTAAGACGTCGTATGTGGTTGCGAAGAAGTCATGATCTTTTCGAGCGCCTTTTCTATTGTGGGAAATGTCTATTGTTATCCCAAATAAG
The DNA here is from genome assembly GCA_002685195.1 of Porticoccaceae bacterium. Classification (GTDB taxonomy): domain Bacteria; phylum Pseudomonadota; class Gammaproteobacteria; order Pseudomonadales; family Porticoccaceae; genus HTCC2207. The sequence goes on along the minus strand of NYWV01000066.1, from coordinate 10,721 downwards.
GCCAGTGTAAACATCCTACCCTATCGGCACTAACAGAGGCTTTTTGAGCTGTACGTTTCGAGGCAAGGAAAGGTTACTTTGAGAGTCCTTGGATACTGCGACGAAACTGAGCGGGTGTTTGCCCGGTCGACTTTTTGAAAGCTGCATAAAAGGCCGAGTTAGAGTTAAACCCTGAAGCGAAAGACACATCTAAGATCGATTTAGATAGAGAGCTCTGGTTTAGCAGAATTGATTTCGCTTCATCGATTCTATAGCTGTTAAGAAAGTCAAAAAAGCTCATGCTAAAACCGGAATTCACCGCCTGCGACAAATGATTAATCGAGCACCCAACCATCTGAGCTAAGCTTGGCAAAGTGATTTCAGGATCCAAATACACTTTCTGTTCAGCCATGAGTTTGACGAGCCTTTCCTTGTAGCTGTCCAACTGCTCGCTAGCGAGGCCCGATTTAGCATATTTTTGGCTGCTTATCGCATGGGACAAGCCATTCACTATACTTTTAGAGTAAGTAGGATCGTAGTAGTCAGAAATCAGTACAGCTCCGTCGCCTTGGAAGCTAATAAATTCTGCTCCGCAACGATATGTAGTGTCGTTATGACCTGAAGACATCTTGTACTGAAAAGCAACCGAATAATCATTGAACAGAACATCCCCTGTCAATTCATATTGATGACGCTCTGATGCAAAAAATTCTGCGAGCATCGACACTAATTCGCCTGGAGAATATTGATCATCATTAGGAACATCAAGGTAAGTACCATTTTTTGACAAATGGTTTGCCACTCCAACGGCATCAGAATGATTCCACGCATCCAGATAGCTATGCACAAATTCAGTCGCTTGCATCTTCACACCCTCCTCACCAATCAAAACAGTCAAACCAAGAATAGTATAGCCGAACTTTGAAGAAAGAATCTAGAATCAGTTCACACGGAAACTCATAACTTTTTATAAAAATACAGATCGCTCGCTTAGAATCGATACCGAATTTTAGCAATTACAGATTCAACCTGAACTCCTTGCCAGCCTTCATTGAATAGTGTGCTTACGCCCTCATCACCGCTCTCGCTGCCGTAGAAACCACCTCGGCTGTAGACTAAAAACACATCCGAAAGAGGAGCCAATTGATAGCGATAACGAATTTGGAATGCCGTATCACTAACACTAAAATCTGAAGAAGATATAACAGACTGATCAAGTCGTCCCATACCATCCAAAGTATAACTGCCTAGGATTTCTGCATCGATGGCAATCCATTGAAATTTTAATCTCACTTCCTGCTTAGTCGATGGATACCAATCTAAGCGAATAACCGCCTCATAGGAATCTGCTTGATAAATCGCTAATTGATCGACTTCGGCGTCCCATATTAACCATTCCTTATAATCCTTATAAGTAAGTCGACTCCCTAAAGTTAGAGTTTCAGTTAAAAATATTTTTTGCCCAAAAGTTATACCAGTGGACAGCTTCTCAGCTCCATCATTTTCGAAAAAAGCTTCAACGATATACCCATAGTCATCTCCACGTGGGCTAATATACTTTAGTTGTCCCCAATACTGAGCAGGCATAGCCACGACACCATTGCCTCGAGTTATGCGGTCATCCCAACCCGAGGCATTCCCGCCTATGCCAGCTTCAAGTTTTCGCGACGATCGAAATACCCACTCAAAAGCCGTGTCGAACCACAATTGCAAACGGTCGCCATCCGTATTTTCAGTGTAACCATATTTAATTTCACGAAAACTTGAAAGGAGCGAGGACGCTGCCGGATATTCTAATTGGCTGTATCGAGTACTAGCGTATAGCTCAGAAAAATCATTGCGTTTCATATAACCCATATCGTTCATATCAAACTCATCACCATAATGAGAAAGATAAAGCACATGGAACCAATTGTCATTGGGGGCAAAATGCGCGCTAGCCCAACCAGCATAATCTTGGCTATCTATTGACTGCTCACCATTTAAACTATTGGCCTGTTGCTGAATGTTGCTGTAGAGAATTTGCCCTCGCACCTGCATTGTTGCATCTCGTTTCCAAGTAGCATCCGCAACTTGCACGGTAGCTTCACGTTGTAACAGCGGCCGATCAACATAAGTCAATCGATGACCAACGGCGATATCATCGACTTTGCGCTGAAGACGACTTGAAAAGAAGTTACCGCTTACTCTGTCATCAGAATTATCTTCTCTCACGACGAAGAATCCCATATCGGTAGTTTCTCCGAAGTGAGATACCTTAGCTGCGATATCAATATCTATAAGGCCCTCTTCGCTACCAGCTGGTCCAGATCCAATTCGCCGGGTATAAATAATTCTATCTTCATTGGGAATAATGCTGGAAAACAACGATTGATTTTCAGTAAAGAAAGGTCTCTTTTCTGAGACAAAGGTTTCAAAAGCAGAAAAATTAACCACAAGGTCATCACTTTCTACCTGGCCAAAATCGGGCTTCAATNCGCCNGTTAATTGCGTGGCGCTGTTGGGCCGCCAAATAAAATCCAACCCCGCNTTGAAGTTGTCTCCCGCACCAGATATTCCATTGGGACTTAAGTCCGTGCTGTGACTTAAATAAGGGAACCAGTCCAGGGTNGAGGCTTTAACCTGCTTTACCTGAATTGGGTGCCAATCTTCCAAAAAGGTAGCCCTACTGTAATAGGCATTAGGGAATGCGAAACGCAGAGATTCCTCATAAACAATACGAGAAAACCAAAACTTCATATTCTTAATACCGTTCTCAGCATTGGACATTGGTGCTACTGTCCAAGGAATATGTATCTCGCTGTACCAATTATCTTCATCCGCTGAAGTCTGTGAATACCAAGTCCCATCCCAGTCGGTTGAATAATCCGGAACGGTAATAATACCGTCTTGTTGAGAATTAGCTGAGCCGACGGTGAAGTCGTATCCCACCAATGCAGTGCCATCAAAATCAACGCTAACAATATTGCGATCACCCTGTATACGAGCATCTCTAGGGAAGCGTCTATGAACGCGTTTAACAGAAGCGGGTTGATGATTGATGAAGCCTACAAAAATACCCTCATCATTAGTAAAAATGCGCACCTCAGTTGAATATTTGGCTACTTCACCACTGAGTGGCTCTACTGTCACAAAGTCAGTATGCGCCTCAGCATCACTCCACTCAGGCTCGTCCAGAATGCCGTCAATATTAATCTCACCGTAAACGCTTGAGACCATTAACAGGCAAACCAACGAAACCGATAATATTCGGCGGTAATATATGTTTAACATTGTCGACGGCGCTCTGCATATTTCTATNTAAGGCGCTTAGTTTATGGATTTTTTCTAGAATTACTATTAAAAGATTAGTTAGCGAAATTAGCCTCGTCTCTAGGCCACAATGATAGATTCACCTTCCTTTATTNGCCCANGCTGGGGCCTTATAAGGGATTACTATGACATCATCCCCCACTGCTATGATACCTGGCACTTCAACTACACCAACCAANCCTCGACTATACTTCGCNGCAGCTAGAAAATGCTGCGTCAGACAGCATATCGCCGCTATTGGTGTTGTAATTTGCTGCTATATATTTTCCCATATCCAAGCATGGTGGATTGTATTCCTCGACAATGAGTTCNGCCCCCGAAGGAAATCGGATAATACTTCCTTTTGGCAAATGGGATAACTTCGGTATTCCAGACAAGCATAGATTTGCTCCAAGATCAGCGGCACTTAGAGACTCTNGTAAATCCATAGCATCAGAAATTTCGGCTAATTCTTCTAGAGAGACTGCAGACCATTGACGTTCATTTCGCCTTCGAGTCCCCTCCGCCTGCTTGTCATCCCCTGCCCAAGCTTGCCTCTCAAAAGAATTATGTCGATCCTCAGCAAATCCTGACAAATGGGCGTCTAAGGATTTGCAAATCTCCTTACCTAGCATCTCTTCAGAGACGCCTAGATGCAGCGAGTCAACTTTACCGACAANGCGTTTCATATTGCTACCTCAATAGAGTCCCGGCGGAGTAGCTCGAGCACGCTTCGGTGACCAAAACGGATGTNTCTGAAACGTACACTGTGCCACCTTACTATGATGACGGAGCTCCTTTGAGTAATATATTTCTGCCCAAATATCTCCATCTAGAGCTGATGTCANCACCATCGCCAAAGCAATATTTGCCTTNACCACTGGNGACCACATNGCCGAAGTAACATAACCAATTTCTTTGNTACATTCTTTATCAGAATATAAGAACGACTCCTCTGCAGGCTTATTGCCTTCAATATCGAGTTTTACCAAAGTGTATTCAGCACCCTGATCACGAGCCTCTAAAAGAGCACTTCTTCCATTAAAATGCGGTTTTTTGAAATCAACAAGCCAGTCNAAGTTCAACTCAAAAGGAGTCTGATCGTATTGATAATGGACAGTCTTTAATGCTTCATTAAACTCCATCCCCGGCATAATAAATCCTGCCTCTAATCGCGCCATATTCGTGGCGGCCTCACCATAGGGCTGAATACCATAATCCTCGCCTGCAGCGTATAACTTATCCCATAACTCTAGAGCGTAGNCTTTTTCAATCCAGAGCTCATACCCAAGATCTCCTGTAAATCCTGTCCGAGATACCATTAGGCGATTATTGTCATCAGAGCCAAGAGAAAAGTATGAAATACAAAAAGGCTTGAGGTCTTCAATACCTACCAAACCCATTTTCTTCAACACCTCACATGTTGTAGGACCTTGGAATGACAGAGCCGCNAGACTGTCTGATACATCAGAAATTTCAAGTTGATCAAATCCAAAGGTACTCTTGCGCAACCAGGCCAAAGATGGACTTCCACAGGTGAGTAAGAACCGATCGGGCCCCATTTTAAAGATCGTACCATCATCGATCATTCGGCCTTCATCGGTGCACCAACAAACATAGGTCACTCTATTTTCTTTGAGCTTCGAAATGTCTCTGGTAACCATCCGATTCAACATTGCCTCAGCGTCTGGTCCAGTGATGACGTACTTTTGCATAGGACAAATATCATAGGTAGCACAGCTATTACGTATGCAAAAATACTCATATTCTTCGTCGTAGTAATAGTCGGCAAATTTATAGCCATTCCAACTTGACCATGCATCGCGAAGATTAAGCAACGCCTGCCGAGGGTGGAACGGGCTTTCTTTTAAACGTTCTCCAGCAAAGGGATCTTTTATATCAACCTGACTACTCGTCATAAAAGTCGTCCTCCGGCACTGTATTGGGACGTTTCAAATCAATTAGTATTTCTCTCGCTGCGTTGGCCCCACAAGCGGAAGAAACTCCTCCTCCAGGATGAGTGGAGGAACCACACATATACATATTCTTTATTGGCATTCTATATTGCGCATAGCCTGGAAATGGACGATTAAACAGCAACTGATCAATGGTTAATTCACCCTGGAAAATGTTACCTTCTGTAAGGCCAACTTCTGCCTCGATTTCGTGGGGTGTACGCACCTCCATATGTACGATGAGGTCTTTGAATCCAGGACTATAGCGTTCAATTTTATTTATCACCGTCTGCCCAAAAGCATCTCGCTTTTCAGGTGTCCAGGGGCCGTCGGCTAGCACTGGTGGACAATACTGTACGAAGTTAGACATCCAGTGTTGCCCTGGTGGCGCCACTGTAGGGTCCCAAGCGGAGGGAATCACAGATTCTATAAATGGGTCTTCAGACCAACGGCCATGTTTCCAACAATCATAGGCGCGCTCCATAGTCTCCATTGAGCCAACAAAACCTTGGCCTCCCCTATTTATGTAGCGATTATCCGGAACATTATTGAATTTCGGTAGACCAGATAATGCTATGTTTACTTTGCCCGATGAACCTCTTATTTTGAAGTTTTTAGCCTTATCATAAATGCCTGGTGGCAAATCATTTTTGTCCATACACTGGGTAAATGTGCGCTTTGCATCCATGTTTGAAACCACGATATCAGCGTGCAACTCATCACCGTTATCCAAGACTACTCCGACCGCCTTACCGTTTTTAACTGTGATTTTGTCAACCCCAGCATTGGTTCTAATTTCACCGCCATGCTCTGTTAAAGCGCTTGCAATAGCGTGTGAAATCGCGCCCATTCCGCCTCGCGCAAGACCCCATGCTCCAATATTTCCGTCTACATCTCCCATAACATGGTGCAATAAAATGTAAGCAGAACCCGGTGAGTAAACGCCAAGTGCGGTACCAATAACCCCGGGGCTAGCCATTGCGGCTTTAATTAAATCATCCTCAAAATAGTCATCGAGAAAGTCTGCAGCGCTCATAGTAAAGAAGCGAATGTACTCATAGAGTTCCTTCTCTCCCAATGACCAGAACTCCTTTGCCAACCAAAGAAGTTCTTTAATATCGCGGGGCCTAAACGACGTTGGATCTGGCGGCGTGCGCAGTAAAGTCTTCCTGATGAGTTGGGCGTAACGAGCTAGGTCAGCTTGAAAGCGAAACATTGCGTCAGCGTCATGGGGTGATCGGCGGCGGAGCTGATTGTACTCAGCCTCCTCAGAATTATAACTCACCATGGTATCGCCGTTATCGGCAAAGACCACCGTACCCAAATAGGGAACGAGGACCAAACCATGTTTAGTAAGATTCAGATCTCGATGAATGGACTGTCTCATCATGCTACAAACATAAGAGCAACTAGAATAGAACCAACCATCGTGCATTTCACGGGTAACAGCGGCGCCACCAATATACTCATTTTTTTCTACCACTAGAACATTGAGTCCGGCTTTAGCTAGATAAGCGGCATTGGTCAGACCGTTGTGACCAGCACCAATAATAATGGCATCATATTTTGTCATGCTTTTTTCTTTGTTCCGATAATTTCTTTAGCAGCGTTGTGCCCTGGCCCGCCCATCAAACCGCCTCCGGGGTGACTACCAGCTCCACAGAGATAAAGATTGTTAATAGGTGTACTGTATTGTGCAGCCTCATATGTTGGACGCATCATGAGCATTTGATCCATCGACAGCTCAGTGTGGTGCCAGTGCCCTCCAGTATTTAGATAAGTCGTCTCGAGATCCGCTGGTGTTAGCATCTCTCCATCGATAATTTGACTAGAGATACCCGGCGCATAGAGTTCGAGAATATCAATTAGTTTTTGATAGAGTTTTTCACGTGCAGCTTCTGTCCAGCCTCCTTTGAGTGCGTGAGGCAGATACATAATATGGGCGGACAACACGTGCTTACCCTCTGGTGCCAGAGACATATCCTTCACACTCGGTACAATAATTTCCATCACTGGCGACTCTGAGTATTCTCCATATTTGGCATCATCAAAAGCAAATTCAATTGCATCTAAGCTAGGCGCTATAATCATTCGACTCGCAGGATTATCAACGCCAAGGAATTTTGGCAAACTGTCTAGAGCAAGATGTAACTTGCCAACATAACCATCACTGCGCAAGCGATTAATTCGGTTCACAAAGTCTATCTCGAGATTTCTCGCACCAACCAAGTTCAAAAATGTTCGTTTAGGATCGGCTGAAGAAACAACACAAGCCCCCTTTATGATCTCCCCACTAGAAAGCTCAACACCACTGGCACAAAGTCCTTTATCATCACTGTCAATCACGACTCTATTGACCTCAGCTCCCGTCCTGACTTCAACACCAGCTGCAAGAGCCGCACCATGCAGCGCGTCTATGAGACTTTTAATACCGCCGGAAGGTAAAAAGTGCGCCCCATCATATTGACCGCTCATTCGGTACAACATATTGAGTACACTTGCATTGGGCGATCTTGGGGCCATTTTAGAGCCTATCAAACCATCCCAACTGAGCACTGCTTTTAAAATATCGCTATCAAAATTCTCATCCATCAGATCCCTGGAGGGCAAAGTGGCTACCCGCATAAATTCACCCATGTCTTTCTTTCCTAAAAGCCTTAGCTTTGCTCCAAGATGACCAAAGGTAGTTATTTCAGAAAGACGAGTGGTACCGATCCGTGGCATGGTTTTCATCCAAAATGGCTTTAAGGCTCCAGCAAAACGCTTGAGCGTTGCCATGTAGCTCACATAATTATCTTTATCGGATGCATTTACACCACTAATCTGAGCTCCAGAAACAAAGACATGCTGTCCATCGAGGCTCAATCCAACGGTATCGAGTATCTCACCGCAAGGACTATAGCCGTGATCAGCCAGCCTTAACTCCTTGGACACAGCCTCGGAAAAATGACTCAAGCTGTGAGCCACGGAAACTCGAAAATCAGGAGAGAACTCACGCGATGCGGCCAAACCTCCGAGAGTATTAGATGCTTCGAGTAAAAGCACTGACTGACCCTTCCGAGCAAGGTAAGTCGCGCAGATGAGTCCGTTGTGGCCTCCGCCAATGATAATGTTGTCGTATTCGTGCAAGTTCAACTCACTAAATATTTATTATAAGGTAAATCCTAATCTTGGGTCATTCCCTCAACTACCGCGCCTATACGCTATGGGTTGCGTCCCTGGAGTTATTTTCATTAATTTCCTCTCGCCATTCTGATAGATTTAGCCCTATTACATAAAAACCAGCGATCCAAAGAAACTCATCCCATGCAAACATAAAATGGCCTCTGTATAACCAGTATAAAGCGGCCATCCAGAGCACGATAAATAGAAGGGTTTTGATTTTAGACAAGACAACCAATCCCGCACCAGTGCTTATATTTTTATCTTGTATCCGTATCATAATCTCAATAATAAGTAATATAACAATCCAAACTATCGCCTCTACCATATCCACCCACGCGAGCTCTTTCTCGATCATCAGTCCAGCAGCGTCTTGCACAATGAAAAAAGTTGGGGGATCAATAAAATAAAATTGGTTAGCAGAAGATAAGGTTACGCAGTTCTCGGCGGTAATTTCGCTGTAAGCCAGATTGAATGCATACGACTTATCAGCACCAACCAGTTGACAGAGACTACTGGCCCCTTCGACCGAAGCGGCAGAGTAGATCTCTGTAAGGTATACACCGTAAGCATAGAGAGTGTGAGCGAGGAACAAAATGCATAGACCTCTAATACCTCGAATGACCAACCAAGCTACGCGAGACAACGAATCTTCAGACAACCAATAAGTTTCTAACTCCAATAAAAATAATAGAATAAACCAAGCCGATAGATCTATGGTCGTCGCAAAGGCTCTAGTACGCTCTAAGAAGGTACTCCCCTCGTAGAGCGTATGCCTCGCAATTTCTATGTCATTGCCAATGTACAAGAAAAAATTGATAGTTAGAGCGGAATACACCATAAGTTTAATAAGTTCGAGCTTACCAAACGAGTAGCGACCGATTTTTAATCCATTAGCTGACATACTTTTGTTCCAGTCAATCCCTAAAGCTTCTAATTTCCTTTGTACCAAATCGGTGAGGTCCAGGCCATCTCTTGGATGGTTTCTGGGTAACTACCATCAGAACAAACTGCTGGCCGATCTAACTCAGAGAGCGAGGCGCAGTCATACGTATGCCATCGAGGGGTCTTCGGTTCGACAGCTCGGAGATAATAGTAAGCAGATTGAGATGGATTAAAGTTTTGATCCGTATAGACGTGGCACAGGCTGTCCGCACCAGAAGTATCTTCACTCACGGGAATGACTTGGGTATTCATCTTCCCTTGGCTATCAACCCAACCTTTTACTAAATGCAACGCTTGAAGCTTTTGACCGTCAGGATCTTTGACTGCATAGGCCAAAAACTTTGGTTTGCCATGAGCATCAGATAGCATTAAGTCAGCCCCCATTGGCACGCCATTAGCATAAGCACTACTAATCATGTCATTGCTCTGACAAAGGTTTTCATCCAGAGTCCACCCAGCAAACAACCGGGGTCGAATTCGTGGACCTGATGTTCCAAATACCTCTTTTCGCAACATTGCATCGAAAATTGAATCTCGGGTATTCTCGGTCGCCCAAACTCCCGCCAAACCGCCGGGGTTTCCATCAATTCCGCTCGTTAATAATCCTGGCTGTAATCTTTCCTTTGCCGATCCCTCGCCGGTAACGGCGCCGACCCAAGCTGATTCTTTCACACCGCCTGCATTAGATGAATGTGTATCTGTCGCGGCTATAATGCCCAGCTTGATTGGGTTTAGACCAATAGACTGCTCTTCTTTTAATCCCACCAATAATGCTGATCGCTGAAAATCTGTTGGGTGCACACAACCCGCCCCCAGCATGCCATTCTCTCCGACCTTTTCTTCAACACATTCCTCAGTCACAATTGAGACATTCTGCATAACAATGCCTGGCGCATCATAGTTACGCACAAGAATAGATCTACTTTCACCAATATGTCTTACCGCTTCGACCTCACACAACTCATCAGGTGCCCCAAAAACAGTGCTCAGTCCATTGATACATTCTGACCCGCCTTTGTGTTGAAAAATCTCCATGATTGGCTCTCGTTTGAGTCGGCTTATTGCATAGGCGCGCTTAGCCTGTGGCGTATCATCAAGCTTCATGTAGGGCGCCATTCTGCCATTGGATAAATTGGTATTATGAGGGATCGTTAAATAGTCACAGCCTTGGTTACTATCACATTTGGCATCCAGTGCGGCCCATAATTTACTGTCGATTGGTGCATCAATATAACTAACTGGCAGGTCAGGCACTGATTCATTTCTAAAAATAACATTACGGTGATAGTTAGAGACTCCCGGGGTACCTGTATATTCGTAAGCAATGAAACTGGTAAATTCACAGGGTGTATTTGCCTTGTTGGAGGTTGCTTGGATGTCCTGCCAAGG
>NYWV01000011.1 GCA_002685195.1 Porticoccaceae bacterium | reverse complement strand
GATGCGAGTCAATATAATCTGCTGGCAGTCCATCTAGTTCTGTTGCAACAACTTTTACAGAACGAACATCATTTCGAATGTTTTTGTCGAATTCATTTCCGATAGAGGTGATTTCCTTTTGTAATTCCCGAATCCTTTTTCTGGTGGAATCGCCACGATCTACTCCAGACCGTTTAAAATCATCAATGGCATTTTGAACCATAAATAACTCGCTGGCAGAAAGGTCATCCTGACTAATTGCTGAAATTCGATCATAGACAGGACGAGACAGGCTAATCTGGGAGTAAAAATCGGACTGTTTTTCACTACACTCATTTGCCGCTGAACGAACATCCGAGTCAGGGTGTACTGATCTGATGTGCCAAACGTCACCAATTAGTACTAGTGCATCAACAATTTTTTCATACTGACCGTAAACGCTAGTCAAAGTGGATTGTCCCTTCTGTCCCTCTAAAGCCTTTAACTGAGCTGAGGCGTTATTGAGAGCCACATCACATTCCGATGCTATCTGTTCCGCAGTCGCAGTTGCTCGGATACCGTCGATCAAAATATCGGGCTGATGGCCGTTGCAAGATACAAGCAGTGAAACTGACATTAAAGGAAAAAGGGCAGATTGGAGTAGATGTTTCATGAGGGGTCCTTGGCAGAAAATAATCATGGAATTCGACGATATTTTAGCGGCAAATAGTTTCTCCCGCCATCAATAAAACTATTGATAAGGATGTTGCTAGCTATATATCAAAAATGATCGCCTTTACATTTCCTTTAACTATTAAATTCTTTTTAAGCTATCGGTTTCGGCTCTATCCTTAGCATTGCTGATACAGCAGAGGCTTTGAATACTAAATATGCGATGAGGCACTAATTAAACGCCATAAAACCACTTTTGGTTTTTTTAGAAGCGGCTAACTGTCTAATTCAAAGATGGTTTTTCCTCTTGCTACAGTCCGCTCCACTTTGAGGTCTAACAACTGGGTAGTNGGCANNTTTAGCNGNTTTTTNCTTAAGATAACGAAATCTGCTTGCTTGCCTACATCAATCGTTCCTCTTCTGTCTTCTTCAAAATATTCATAAGCAGCATTGATCGTAACGGCCCTGATAGCGTCAAGGGTTGTAATTCGTTGATCTTGTCCTAACACCTGACCGCTTCGGGTGAGCCGATTAGTGGTTGCCCAAAGTAAGCGGCTCATATCCGGCGGCGCTACGGGGGAATCATTATGAACTGTAAAGACAATGCCTTTATCTAGACTGCTTTGGGTTGGGCTTATGTGACTAGCGCGTTCTACGCCAAAAACCGAGTCTCGATGCCAATCGCCACAGTAAAATGTGTGAGCTGAGAAAAATGAAAGAATAGCTTTCATTTCTGCCATGATATCAAGCTGGTCTTCTCACACTGTTTGGGGGTGAATCATCACCGTACGATGATCAGGAACACTGCTCGTATCCATGTTGCGGTTTAANGCGTTAACAAACAGATCTGCATCACCATTGGCATGCGCCAAGATTGGCGTGCCTGCGTCTATAAATTTGGCAAAAAGACAGTTTACTGACTCTGCTAGCATGATCGGATAACCACGATAATCGTGAGCGCCGCCCTTTGGTGGTATCTTATACGGCTAGGTTAAATAGGCGTTTTACCTTGTGGCGAGCCATCTAAATTCACCTTAACGCCTTATAGCGAAATATGCGACATCGTATGGATCAATCTGATATCTTCTAGTGACCGTAAGAGCACTATCTTCTTACTACTGTTATGTGGTGTGTTAAAGAACGATGTCTACTCAGTCNAAGGTGTCACCCGAAGAACTGGATGCTTTATTGCCTCACTACGAAGTGACGCCAGANAAAATGTCTCGAGTCGAAAAAAAAATTCGCAGACGTTGCATTCTCATTTCGATGGTTTGGTTCGTTAGAATTCTTGTTGTTCTATATTATCCGGAATTTGTGTTGGTGACTAAAGCTCAAATACCGCTGTTAACCGCTAATGATTTGAGTGGTTTATTCATAGTTCGTATGTCGATGCTAGCTTTAGGCCTAGCAATCTATCTATGGTCATTCTTAACTAATCATTATTTCAGAACTATCAATGTGTTAGCGTTGATAATCGTATGTTGTCTTATTTGGAGAGATATAGAGTTTTATGTTTTGTACTCATTGGAGGAGCTAACGATTCAATCCTTGGGCATGATTATGTGTAGATTTATCCCTTTGACTCTGTTATTNCAAAACTATTTAGATATTCGGAAATAGAAAAAAGACCCGCGATCTATTGACGGCCCCGATATAAGTGTTTAAACCTGCCTGAATAACCTCTCTCTAGGTGTGGTTTAATCTAAAAAAAGTAGTGCTTTCTACACGAATTCTGGGTCACCTTTTCATAATTTATCACTCTGCCTCAACTGTTATCATGTAAAAATAGGATCTAACATAGGCTTATAGAGCCTCTAAAGTAGTTTTTTTCTATGAGAAGTTCGTCTTCCGCCAAGAGAGTAGTTTTAGTNTATTAAAAATGGCTACCGGTTTAATTCNAANATGGTTTTTCCTCTTGCTATAGTCCGCTCTACTTTGANNTCTAACAACTGGGTAGTCGGCACGTTTAGCGGNTTTTTNCNTAAGATAACGAAGTCGGCTTGCTTGCCCACATCAATNGTTCCTTTNTTATCTTCTTCAAAATATTGATAAGCAGCATTGATCGTAACAGCCTTGATAGCATCAAGGATTGAAATTCGTTGCTCTAGTCCTAACACCTGACCGCTTCGCGTAAGCCGATTAGTGGTTGCCCAAAGCAAGCGGATCATATCTGGTGGCACCACGGGAGAATCATTATGGACCGTAAAGACTATGCCTTTATCTAGACTGCTTTGGGTTGGACTGATACGACTGGCGCGTTCCTCGCCAAAAACAGAGTCTCGATGCCAATCGCCCCAGTAGAATGTGTGAGCCGAGAAAAACGAAGGAATGGCTTCCAGTTCTGCCATGATATCAAGTTGGTCTTCTCGCACTGTTTGGGCGTGAATCATCACCGTACGATGATCAGGAATACTGCTCGTATCGATGCTGCGGTTTAACGCATTAACAAAAAGATCCGCAGCAGCATCACCATTTGCATGGGCCAAAATTGGCAAGCCTGCGTCTATAAATTTCGCAAAAAGAGCATCTACTGACTCTGCTGGCATGATTGGATAACCACGATAATCGTGGGCGCCACCCTTAGGAGGTATCTTATACGGCTGGGTTAAATAGGCCGTTTTACCTTGTGGCGAGCCGTCTAAAATCATCTTAACACCGCCAACCTTAAAACCATTTATATAATCGCTCAAGAGCGGTAGTGGAGGGCTATTCTCTCCAAGATATGTCTCATCAACCATCTGGAAAGACACGACGTCAATAGGGAAAGGTTTCTCATTGGCCGCAGATCTCAGTTCGTTTATCACACCCAGAGACGACGCCCCATCCTGGGCGGTAGTTATACCATATCGAGCGTAATCAAGTAGGCCAGCATGTACTAGCTCATTTATATTTTCTGCCGGCGGAAGTAAGGACTGAATGGCAAAACCAGCTGTCTCCTCCAAGACTCCATTGGGCCTCTGGCTATCTCCTTCTCGACGAATAACTCCGCCTGGGGGGTTAGGGGTATCCTTATTAATCCCAGCAATTTCCAGTGCCTTAGAGTTAACCGCGGATAGATGTCCTGAAACATGGATTAACAAAATAGGATGAGATGTAGATACCTTGTCTAGATCGACGATGGTCGGATGTCGCGCTTCAGCCAGCAAAGAATCGTCATAACCCATTCCCACAACCCACTCGCCTTCAGCTAGCTCTTTTGAGGCTATATGGCTTTTCAATGCCATGACCAATCCGTCCATGTCCTCGGCTGGCCCGACGGGAGGTGAAGCAACATTCGCCATCGAGGAAAGCCTTCCATGCCAAGCAACGTGACCATGAGCGTCAATAAAGCCAGGTAGTAGTGCGGAGTCCTCTAGATTGATTAACTCTGCAGTTTGTCCATCCCAATCGTCTCTCTGGCCCACAAAAACAATAGTGTCGTCTTTAACTGCCACAAAGTTAGCAGATTCAGATTGCTCGCTAAGGGTAATGATATTGTCTCCGTAGAAGGCTATATCGGCTTGCGGCGCCTTATTGCAACCGGCGAGCAAAAATAGCGGCAGAAAGATAGCTAATCGAACATCTGTTAAACGTTTCAATGTCATTCCTCTCTTAATTGATGAAATTCGTGTACCAGTATACAAAAAGATGATCACGTCGTTTCAATTAAAACAACGTTCTATTAAATCGCGAATTTTACCTATGAGTTTGAGATTTGGATGTTTAAAAATTCGTTGTCTGAAGAGCTAAGTGCAAGCCATTCCTGTTGAACAGGTAGTGCATGACATCTCAGCTCGGTTTTGGCGATTAAACAGGAGTAATATATCCCAAAAGATGGGTCTATTATCTGAGATATCCTAATCTACTGTTATGACGAAAAAGCCTTCATCAAAGGTAGGCTGCGCACTCGAATACCACTTGCAGCGTACACGGCATTGGCCAGAGCAGGGGCTATACCGGGTGTTCCAGGTTCTCCGCCGCCACCAAGTTCATGGCCACTGTTTATGATATGGGTTTCAATAGTAGGAGCATCAGACATTCTTAGGGATCGATAGTCGTGGAAGTTACTTTCAACTACGGCACCATCTTGAATGGTAATTTCTCCGTACATGGCCGCGCTGAGGCCATAGATAATCCCAGATTCAATCTGTGCCTTCATTCCATCTGGAGCAATAGCAAGACCTGGATCAATTACCGCAACAACTCGATCAACCGATACAGATTTATCAACAATAGATACCTCTACGACTTGAGCGACGATAGAGCCAAATGATTCTTGAAGCGAGATACCTTTTCCTCGACCCTTTGCTAATGGAGTTTCCCAGTTGGCTTCCTCAGCGGCTCTCTTTAAAACCGCTAGATGCCGTGGTTTGTCCTTTAAAAGATCCAGTCTAAATTTAAGAGCATCCTTACCAGTAGCATTCGCGGCTTCATCAATAAATGATTCGGTGAAAAACCCGTGTTGAGAATGGTCTACGCTCCTCCAGGCTCCAAAAGGGACGTGAGTAGGGCTACTAACATGGCCAATATCTTGCGCCTCTACAGCGTAGGGAATAAGCGGGGCTTCGGTAGGTTCGGCTTTATTAACATAGGTATTTTCCCATACGAGTAGTTTACCATTCTCATCGAATCCACCTCTGAATCGGCTTTGTATGGCTGGGCGGTAAAAATCTTGACGAATATCTTCTTCCCGAGACCAAATCAGTTGAATAGGACGTCCTACAGCTTTCGCAATTTGGGCTGCCTGAATCGCATAATCTGGGCGAGATTTACGACCAAAGCCACCGCCCATTAATTGGTTGTGCAAGGTTACCTTGTCTTCATCTACACTCAACGCTTCTGCGACGGCTTTTCGAAACCCAAGAGGGTTCTGGCAACCTACCCATATTTCGCATTGACCATTGCTGATTTCTGCTGTGGCATTAAGTGGTTCCATACAGGTATGGGCGAGAAAGGGAACTGTGTAATCAGCTTCAATTACTTTTGAAGCATTTAAAAACTGGGTAGGAGTGTCGCCTTGTAATCGATCAGATTGACGTTCCTCAGGCGCAGTAATATCTCTAGCAAATTGCGCAAAAATGTCGGTACTGGATCTTGCGGCTAAGTCTACATCACTCCATGTTATGTTTAGTGTTTCTCGACCTTTCTTGGCGGTCCAATAACTGTCAGCTATTACGGCAACCGCAGGGCTTGATTGAAAGCCTCCAATCATCATATTGGATTGGGCCGGGGGAAGTTCAATAACATCTACAACTCCCTCAATTTTACGCGCAGCTTGGTCATCGATGCTGACGATAGTTGCGCCAAAAACCGGAGCACGAATTACCGTCGCATAGAGCATCCCAGGCCGTCTAATATCCAACGCAAACTGAGCTGATCCATCGACTTTGGAAGGTATATCTAATCGAGGAACAAATTTACCGACGATCTTATAGTCTTCAGCTTTTTTGAACTCCGGTGTTTGGGACGGAGTCATTTTAGCAACTTCGTTGACAAAATTGGCGTAAGGCTCTCGTCGAGAACTGGGTGTATGAACAAGGTGACTATTATCTGTTGTAATATCTTTCAGTGGAACTTGCCAAGCACTTGCTGCAGCTTGGCGCAACATCTGGCGAGTTGATGCCCCAGCAACTCGCATCCCGAGTGAGCCCGTCACGCGGATGCTCGTGCTACCACCGGTTACCTGAAGACCAAGGTTGTCCATCAGTTTCACCATGGCGCCATCGATTGAGGGCACAATAAAGTCGGGAAAATTAATACCTTTTAACAAATATTCTCTACCAATACTATAGTGAGAATAGGCGCCAATAGCAGGTGCTTCTTCAATCCGCATGTCATTCCAGTCTGCATCTAGTTCTTCTGCGAGCATTTGAGCGAGCGCAGTTTGAGCGCCTTGCCCCATCTCTGAGTGGGGGACCATTGCAGTAATCGTGTTGTCACTATCAATGCGCACATAGGCGTGAACAAGTTGCCCTCCATCGTCGCCAAGTAGGTCAGATAATTCACCTGCTTGATTTCCTGGGCGCATAGCAACACCTACAATAAGACCGCCACCAGCCATAACGCCTGTTGTTAAAAATGCTCTTCTTGTCCACTTACCCATGATTTGTCTCCATCGCGTCGTAGAATTGGTCTGCAACTGAAGAACCTGCAATGGATTTAATAGCTTCACGGATACGGCCGTACATGCCGCAGCGACAGATATTACCGCTCATTGCTTGATCAATATCTGCATCGTTAGGATTAGGGTTCTCAGAGAGGAGCGCTGCGGCTGACATCAACTGCCCAGACTGAC
The DNA here is from genome assembly GCA_002685195.1 of Porticoccaceae bacterium. Taxonomy (GTDB): domain Bacteria; phylum Pseudomonadota; class Gammaproteobacteria; order Pseudomonadales; family Porticoccaceae; genus HTCC2207. The sequence goes on along the minus strand of NYWV01000011.1, from coordinate 47,974 downwards.
AATAACCGCATTGTGGAACCTGATGTTCAATCCAAGCCTGTTGTAGTGGATGTTGTTCGTCGGATTTAGATTTCAGTCCTTCAATGGTTGTCACCGCCTTACCAGCAACACTAGCAATTGGTGTCACACAAGAACGAATTGCTTGACCGTCGATGTGGACTGTACATGCACCGCATTGTGCGATGCCGCAGCCAAATTTGGTGCCAGTGAGATCGAGCTGCTCGCGAAGCACCCAAAGCAGAGGCTTTTGTGGGTCTACCTGGACAGTTTTCTCTTTGCCATTAACCGAAAACGAGGTGACCATTGCATTCTCCCTAAACTTGATTTNTGTCATTAAATAACTGACCAAAAGTCATTGCAAGCAAATTATNNNAAATTNACAAAANTTGNACTTGTNTTNTAGGCTAATCATNGATCGACCTAAAAATGNNGATAGTNGATGAGCTCTGGGTGCTGCGNGTAAAACAGTATTTACGNTGTTAGTGCAAAAANAAGAAATTTGTTTGATGTATAGATGTCGATTCTGAGCTAATATCTTTGATTACTNANAAATTGCCTGCACAAAATAGAGGTTAAAATTTTGGANGCTCTGACATTCGAACAACTTCGTCTTGTTATTGTCGTGTACTCGTCCTCGATAATACCGCTTNTTCTCATTCCAATTCTTCACGTTAGAAACNTTATACCNAAATGGGTNNTACCGTTTTATNTNCGNCTATTTTTTATCTGTGCAATTGGATGGGAAATTTGGTTCAACTATGGTTTCGTGGCAGGAGATAGCGTTGGTGTCAGAAGAGCAGATATATTAAATCAGCTAATTCCTGTGCATTTAAACTGGGTGCTTAATTCTTTGGCTGATGCAGGTGCAATTTGTTGCGGTGGCCTTTTGTTAGCGTGGCTTATTTTGGGTCGCAAGAGCGAAGGGTTTAAAACTTGGCGNTGGAGTGTGTTTGGGCTGCTTTTNGTAGGGTTTATAGGGCANAATATTNTNGTAGAAATGTATCTATATCATGACCAGCTATCNGTGGATAAGCCGCTCTCCTGGGCACCTTTAGCGCCGACGGGCCCTTGGTTTAACCCTCTCTTATGGGAATACGATGGGAGATCAATCATGTTTCAGAGNCAGCTTCCGTGGCTGATTATGACGCCTTTGGTNTATTTAGAATTAATAAGAGCTCTTAAATCATCGAGCTCAGAGAGGCGGTAATAAATGGCAAGTCGTAGCCTCCGAGAGGAGGCTACCTGCCTACGAGGAGCCCCTAAGCTGTAACGGATATTGCCTTATCNGACTCGATACATTCATCAAGAAGTTTNAAAAAGGCAGCNCGGGACTTNTTTTTTGAGCCATTAAATGCTGTCATGTTGAGTTGACTAAAGCCTTTAGCTACAGCCAAAGCAGCTTCATCTAGGTGTTCTACAGGGGCTGTCTTATCATAAAATCCTGCACTAATAGCATCATCGGGTGACCATATCTCTGCATTAATAACAGCGCGATGGAAGTAATTAAGCGGAATCCGATAGCGGGCTAATTCAATACCAAAGTTATGCATGGTCATGCCAATCATGGTCTCATTGAGACCAGTTTTGAATTCGCCGTCAGCGCCTATCCTGAAGTCACAGGCCAGCATCAGAAAAGCACCCATGGCAATACAATGTCCAGTTGACACTCCGATAACAGGAGTAGGGAAGGCCAAAATTCTGCGGGCCATCTCGGAGCCTCTCGTGGTGAGCGCAATTGCGGCTTCAGGTCCCTTGCCCATTTCTTTGAGATCGAATCCACCAGAGAAGAGCCCCGGACGCCCTTGGAGTATCACAATTGCATCGGCAGCTTCGGCTTTATCAAAAGCATCTCCTAATTCATCCCACACCGTGTGTGACAGAGCATTTACTTTGCCATCATCCATAGTGATTGTTGCGACCCCTTCTTTACAGCTGTAAGTCACGATATTGCTCATAAAAACTCCGTATTTTGTTGATGTAAGATGTTTGAATTTTCTTTGGAGAGCAAGACTAAAGCAAGAGTGAGGCGCCTGTCAATTAGGGTTGATAGGGATTAATTTAATCTGCATGAGCAACTATTTCAAGAGCCGGTTTCAGAGTTGCATGGGGTGCTATTGCCTGCGATACTGATTGAAACAATAACTCAGGTTACCTGGTTGTGCTTAAACTCAATAAAATTATTTCTTACGCTTTGATCGCCTTTTGGATCGCCTTCGCATTTAACCTACTACAGCCTTTTGATGGTAATTGGGGTGTTGGAATCCACTGGCTTGGTGTCGTTATGCTTGTGGTTCACGTGGTTGAACTGGTACTGGTTTACTCTAANCTGAAGGCGGCAGGCCATGCATCTTTGAAGGGTATTGTAGCGGTACTCGCATTTGGTATTCTTTACTGGAAGCCCATAATAAAAAGCTAGTTAACTCTTTGTTAATAATGCAAGACTACTGTTACATAACCTTGCATCTGAATGAATGGACTCCATTAGCTTAATTGCACAGCCATAGAAATGAGACATCCAAGTGATCCTAGCCACAATGCTGTTCTAAGATAAGTAATGCCAATCGTATAGNTTGCCAAGAACGCAATTCTAAAGCCTAGCCAGTAGGTTGCAGTCGCCGATAGGTCAATCCCCATATGCATTGAAAGCAAGCAAAGCGCGAGAAACGCTGCAAAGCTTTCTTGGTAGTTGGCTGCTGCTCTAGATACTCTATCATATATAGCAGATGTCTCTACTGACCCGTCTCGATTTGACACCAGGTAACCGAAATTTTTCAGGTTTAGAGACGCAGGTAAGATCCAAAAGTGAACAAGAGCGAGAGCAAGAGAGCAAATAATAATAGCGGACATGATTTAGATCCTTTTTTATTGGTTATATAGTTTTTTGATTATGATCTTCCAAATCAGTCTATAAAATTAAGCTGGCATATAGCAAGTGGTAGAGATATTTGAATCATTTTGTTAGTGGTTTTTAGGGTTTTTCTTCAGGCAANCGGGTGTAAGCCATACACCGNTGAAAAAGATAGATTGATGATCAGTTAGGTGTTGAGTTATCGTTAGCGCTGTTGGTTAAATTTTTAGGAGTCTAGACATGAAAACACGCGCAGCCGTTGCTTTTGCCGCGGGGAAACCATTGGAAATTGTTGAGGTAGATCTTGAGGGNCCAAGAGCAGGCGAAGTCTTGGTTGAAATGAAAGCGACAGGTGTGTGTCACACAGATGCATTCACCCTGTCCGGAGACGATCCAGAGGGTGCATTCCCCGCAATTTTAGGCCATGAAGGGGCCGGTGTGGTTGTAGATGTTGGGCCAGGAGTAAAGACATTGAAGCCTGGAGACCACGTGATTCCTTTATANACAGCAGAGTGTCGAGAGTGCGATTTCTGTCTGAACCCTAAAACAAATTTATGTCAGGCAGTTCGAGCCACCCAGGGGCAGGGCGTTATGCCTGATGGCACGAGTCGATTTTCCTATGAAGGAAAGCCGATTTTGCACTACATGGGTTGTTCCACCTTCTCTAATTACAGCGTGCTGCCAGAGATTTCCCTGGCCAAGGTTCGAGAAGATGCGCCATTCGACAAAATCTGCTACATCGGGTGTGGCGTTACCACAGGTATTGGTGCAGTAGCTTTTACTATGAAAGTTGAAGCAGGATCCACTGTAGCGGTATTTGGTTTGGGAGGTATTGGTTTAAATGTAATTCAGGGCGCTCAAATGGTGGGAGCTACCCGTATTATTGGCATCGACTTAAATCCCTCACGTATTCCCTTAGCAACCCAATTTGGTATGACCGACTTTATTAATCCAAATGAAGTGGAGAATGTGGTTGACCATATTATCGACATGACCGGAGGTGGTGTTGATTATAGTTTCGAATGTATCGGTAATGTTGATGTGATGCGTCAGGCCTTAGAATGCTGTCACAAAGGGTGGGGAGAGAGCTGTATTGTCGGTGTCGCCGGAGCGGGTAAAGAGATTGCTACGCGACCGTTTCAGCTGGTAACGGGTCGATCATGGCGCGGCACGGCTTTTGGTGGCGCCCGCGGTCGAACTGATGTACCTAAAATCGTTGACTGGTATATGGATGGAAAAATCAATATTGATGACCTGATTACCCACAAGATGCCTCTAGAGGACATTAATAAAGCCTTCGACTTGATGCATGCTGGCAAAAGTATTCGTTCAGTGGTGGAGTTTTAAGAATGTCTGATAGTTTGGTAGAAGAAATTGGCTCGAATCTTAGTTTCGGTGGGCAGCAATTACGCTATCGTCACCACTCTAATATTCTCAATTGTGATATGACCTTCTCTATTTATTTACCGCCTCAAGCAAAACAGGCGCCAGTGCCTGTTCTTTATTGGCTTTCTGGGTTGACTTGCAGTGATGAGAATTTTGTCACAAAAGCGGGTGCTCAACAGCATGCAGCGGAGTATGGTATAGCTATTGTGTGCCCCGACACTAGTCCTCGAGGAGAGGGGGTGCCCGATGATGAGGAGAGCGCATACGATTTTGGTCTTGGGGCAGGGTTTTATATAAATGCTACTGAGCAACCGTGGGCCACCCATTATCAGATGTATGATTATGTGGTGGAAGAACTACCCGCATTGATTAATGCTGAATTCCCCGTTGATGGCAGCAAGGTAGCAATCTCCGGTCACTCAATGGGTGGCCACGGTGCCTTAACCGTCGCACTTAAAAATCCAGAGCGCTATTGCTCAGTGTCTGCATTTTCGCCTATTTGCTCGCCAATTAACTGCCCGTGGGGTCAGAAAGCTCTGTCCAAGTACATTGGTGATGAGAGTCAGGGCCACTGGAATAGTCAGGATACGGTAGAGTTGGTTAAAGCCGCAGATGATCAGCTAAAACAATCCATGCCGGTTCTTATTGATCAGGGCGATGCGGATAACTTTTTGGCAGAGCAGCTAAATACTCAGCTCTTGATTGATACCGCTGAGCAGGTGGGGTTTCCAATACAAATTAGATTTCAGTCAGGTTATGATCACAGTTATTTTTTCATTGCATCATTGATAGGTGAGCACATAAGATTCCACAGTAATTATTTACGTTAAATTAGCGGTCCTTATTAGATAAATAAGAGTCGCTTAGGCGCGATAAAAGATCGGAAAAATAGTGATAAACTGCGCGCCAAACCTAAGGATGTGGCCCTGAAGTTTGGTAGCTGGGTTTAGGAGTTAAGTCTTTTAATTCCGGCCTTCAAAACCAATGTTTCAAATTAGCTAGGAGAGGAGCTTTTGAACGCTAAAAACAATAATGTTGACCAGCTTATTGAGCAGTATAAAACACTGCCAGGCGGACTCTTGCCCCTACTGCATGCGATAAAGCACGCNTTGGGCTACATACCAGAGTCTACCGTAGGGTCCATTGCAAAGGGGTTTAACCTGTCCCGTGCTGAAGTTCACGGTGTGATTAGCTTTTATCATGACTTTAATACCCAGCCAGTGGGCCATCACAGAGTACAAATTTGTCGCGCTGAGGCCTGCCAATCTATGGGTTCTCGCCAAATTGAGTCCCATGCTAAGCAGAGTTTAGGGATTGAATACGGCGAAACAACTAGCGATGGCATGGTGACCTTAGANCCAGTTTACTGTNTAGGTAATTGTGCGTGTTCNCCTTCTATTCGAATAAACGATGATATTTATGCCCGAGTTGATAAATCTCGGTTTGACCAATTGATTTCAGAGTTAAATATGCCCGAACTAGATAAAGTTGAGATCAGCTCATGACAGCGCAAATTTTTATACCTAAAGACACTACTGCAGTGGCTCTTGGCGCTGATGGTCTAGCTTTAAAAATGGCGCAAAATATTGAGAGTCGTTCTTTAGACGTTGAAGTTCAGCGCAATGGTTCTCGTGGGATGTTTTGGCTTGAGCCGATGGTGGAAGTAAAAACCGAGTCTTCTCGTATTGCTTTTGGTCCAGTTAATGCCTCGGATATTGAGTCTGTTTTAGATGCTATAGATGATCACCTTGCCGGAAAATCAATCGATCATTCCCTCTACCTGGGTGAAGTCGAGAAAATTGATTATTTGGCTAAGCAACAGCGCTTAACATTTAAACGCGCAGGGGTGGGTGATCCTATTTGCTTGTCTCAATATCAAGGTCTGTCTGGTTTTAAAGGTTTAGCCAAAGCTATTTCGATGACTGGCCAGGAAATCGTCGATGAAATCAAAAATTCAGGGCTTCGAGGACGCGGTGGTGCAGCTTTTCCGGCGGGGATTAAGTGGCAGACCGTTCTGGATACTCCTGGAGAGCAAAAGTACATAGTATGTAATGCTGATGAAGGTGATTCAGGTACGTTTGCAGATAGGNTGTTGATGGAGTCAGATCCCTATCAGCTCATAGAGGGAATGACTATTGCTGGTTTAGCTGTTGGGGCTAACCAGGGCTATATTTACTTGAGATCTGAGTATCCTGTTGCTCATAAGATTTTGAATGATGCGATTAAGAGAGCTACTGAAGCCGGATTTTTAGGATCCAACATCTGTGAGTCAGGAAAAGATTTCTTTCTGGAAGTTCGCTTAGGAGCTGGAGCTTATATTTGTGGTGAAGAGACTTCTCTTCTGGAGAGTCTTGAGGGTAAACGAGGAATGGTTCGGGCTAAACCGCCACTCCCAGCCATTGAAGGGCTTTTCGGAAAGCCTACTGTGGTCAACAATGTATTGACCCTTGGTGCTGCGGCAACGATTCTGGAGCAGGGCTCTGATCGTTATAAAGATTTTGGTATGGGACGGTCTCGAGGTACTTTAGCTGTTCAATTGGCAGGTAATGTTAGGCAGGGCGGGTTAATCGAACTGGCGTTCGGGACCACTCTGAGAGAAGTCGTTGAAGGTTTCGGCTGTGGTACACATAGCGGACGGCCGGTTCGCGCAATACAAATGGGAGGGCCGTTAGGGGCATTTTTGCCGGAGTCTCAGTGGGATACACCTCTTGACTATGAATCCTTTGCTGAGATCAAAGCCATGATTGGCCATGGTGGTATAGTTGTCTTTGATGATACCGCTGATATGGCCGCGCAGGCTCGATTTGCTATGGAATTTTGTGTGGTTGAGTCCTGCGGGAAATGCACCCCGTGCAGAATAGGAGCTACCCGTGGGGTAGAGGTTATTGACCGGATTGTCGGAGATCAAGATCGCGATAATAATTTAATCTTACTCCATGAGCTCTGTGACACTATGGAGTTAGGTTCACTCTGTGCAATGGGGGGAATGACGCCATTTCCCGTGCGGAGTGCGTTGACTTACTTTGAAGAAGACTTCGGTATTAATAGCCGTAGGGATCACTAATATGTTGGAATTTTACGAGCCGCAAGCAGATTTTGGTACGCCAGAGAGCGACAGTGAGACGATGATCACGTTGTCTATTGATGGTGTTAATGTGACCGTTCCTGAGGGTTCATCGGTGATGCGCGCGGCATCAGAGAGTGGTATAAAAATTCCTAGACTATGTGCAACAGACTCTCTTAAGTCATTCGGGTCTTGCCGAATATGCCTGGTTGAAATCGAAGGGCGTAGAGGTTTCCCCGCTTCTTGCACAACGACAGTTGAAGAGGGTATGGAAGTTAAAACCCAGTCTGATGACATTGGAAAACTTCGTCGCAATGTGATGGAGTTGTACATATCAGATCACCCGCTAGATTGCCTCACTTGTCCAACTAATGGCGACTGTGAGCTACAAGATACCGCTGGCGAGGTAGGTTTGCGCTCAGTCCGATATGGTTTTGAAGGGGATAATCATCTAGTTGCTGAAAAGGATGAGTCTAATCCCTATTTCACCTTCGACCCCTCGAAATGTATTGTTTGTTCTCGTTGTGTACGAGCCTGTGAGGAAACGCAGGGTACCTTCGCTCTGACTATTGACGGCAGAGGCTTTGAGTCTAAGGTGAGTGCAGGACAGGATGAAGCCTTTATGGATTCTGACTGTGTTTCTTGTGGGGCCTGTGTTGATGCGTGCCCGACAGCAACTCTGACAGAAAAAAGTATCATTGATGCTGGTAAACCCGAGCATTCTGTTGTAACTACCTGCGCCTACTGTGGAGTTGGCTGTTCCTTCAAGGCCGAGATGAAAGGGAATGAAGTGGTGCGCATGACTCCTTATAAGGACGGTAAGGCCAATGAAGGACATGCCTGTGTGAAGGGACGTTTTGCCTTCGGTTATGCTACCCACAAAGATAGAATTACGGTGCCAATGATTCGAGACAGCATTGATGATCCTTGGCAGGAAGTATCCTGGGAAGAAGCTGTCTCGTACACTGCAAAAAGATTTAAAGAGATACAGGCAAATCATGGCCGCACCAGTATCGGCGCAATTTCTTCATCTCGATGCACCAATGAGGAGGTTTATTTGGTGCAAAAAATGGTTCGTACAGGGTTTGGAAATAATAATATTGATACCTGCGCGCGAGTTTGCCATTCACCTACTGGATTTGGCTTAAAAACCACACTGGGTGAATCAGCCGGGACACAAACATTCGCCTCAGTGGCTAAAGCTGATGTGATTATAGTGATGGGGGCAAACCCCACCGAAGCTCACCCCGTCTTTGGCTCACGTCTTAAACGCTGGTTGCGCGAAGGTGCAAAGCTAATTGTTATTGATCCTCGTCAAATCGAATTAGTAAGCGCTCCTCATATTCGCTCTGACTATCATTTGCCCGTTCGCCCTGGGACTAATGTTACCGTTCTGAATGCTCTGGCCCATGTCATTGTTTCCGAAGGACTTCAGGCGCATGATTATATTGCCGAGCGCTGCGATACCGAAGAATTTAGTAAATGGACGAAGTTTATTAGTGATGAGCGTCATTCTCCTGAACAAACTGAACAATTTAGCGGTGTGCCTGCGTCGGATTTACGAGCAGCAGCGCGTTTGTATGCGCAGGGTGGGAACGGAGCAATCTTTTATGGCCTTGGTGTTACCGAGCACAGTCAGGGTTCCACTGCAGTAATGGCGATTGCTAATTTGGCCATGTTAACCGGCAATATTGGTAGAGAAGGAGTAGGTGTTAACCCGCTTCGTGGCCAAAATAATGTGCAGGGTTCCTGTGATATGGGGTCTTTCCCTCATGAACTACCCGGTTATCGTCATATTTCAAGTAAGGAGACTAGACATCTTTTTGAGGGTGAATGGGGTGTTACTCTCGACCCAGAGCCCGGGTTGCGTATTCCCAATATGTTCGATGCTGCAATCGATGGCGAGTTTAGAGGTTTGTACTGCCAGGGTGAGGATATCGCTCAGTCAGATCCAAATACTCAGCATGTTGAAGCGGCGCTCACAGCATTAGAGTGCTTGGTTGTTCAGGATATCTTTCTTAATGAAACGGCTAAATTTGCCCATGTGTTTTTGCCTGGAGCATCTTTTTTAGAGAAAGACGGAACATTTACTAATGCTGAGCGTCGGATTTCTCGTGTACGCAAAGCTATGCCTCCTCTCAGTGGAAAAGCAGATTGGGAAGGGACAATGGCATTGGCCAATGCATTGGGTTGTAATTTCCAATACGGACATCCCTCTGAAATTATGGATGAAATTGCTCGATTAACGCCGACTTTTAATGGAGTTTCCTATAAGAAGCTTGATCAGCTAGGCAGTATTCAGTGGCCATGTAATGACCATACTCCTGCTGGCACACCTGTCATGCATGTGGATGAATTTGTTAGAGGTAAGGGCTTTTTTGCCATTACTGAGTATGTGCCCACGGAGGAGCGAGCTAATCGTAAATTCCCGTTGTTATTAACTACTGGCCGAATTCTCTCGCAATACAACGTGGGTGCGCAGACTCGGCGCACGAGTAATAGTCAGTGGCATGATGAGGACACGTTAGAAATCCATCCCCATGATGCTGAAGAACGTGGTATTAGCCATGGTGATTGGGTAGGTATTCAGAGTCGTGTTGGAGAGACGGTTCTTCATGCAGATGTGACAAGTCGGGTTAAGCCTGGCGTTGTATATACCACTTTTCATCACCCAGTATCAGGTGCCAATGTTATTACTACCGATAATAGTGACTGGGCTACCAATTGTCCTGAGTATAAGGTGACTGCAGTGCAGATTAGTAAGGTAACTGCACCGTCCAGTTGGCAGGCAAGGCAAAAGTCTTTTAACGCGAAACAGCAAGATTTGCTGGCGAAAGCGCGACAATAATGAGCATCAAAAACCATCCGGCGAGTCATGTTAAAAGGCATATCTGGCAGGACGGTAAACTTATNGTAGCGGAGGACCAGGTCGCTACTGAAGCGCCAGTTGCGATGGTCTACAACGGTATATCCCATGTGGTTATGATGTCGACGCCTAATGATCTCGAAGATTTTGGTACTGGTTTTAGTTTGAGTGAAGGGATTGTTAGCAACCCCAAGCAACTCCTTGATTTTGACGAGATTTCAACAGATAAGGGGGTTGAACTACATATTACTATCTCAAGTGAAGCCTTTNCTGAGTTAAAGCAAAGGCGACGCAATTTGGTCGGTAGGACAGGTTGTGGTCTCTGTGGTGCTGAATCATTGGAGCAAGCCATACCCAAACCAAAGAGTATCAGTAAATCGCTACAGTTGAGGCATGCTGACTTACAGAAAGCTATTGTTGGTCTGGCGGATTGGCAGCAGCTTCAAAAAGAGACTGGTGCAGTGCATGGTGCCGCTTGGTGTGATGCTTCTGGCAATATACTTGCTGTGAGAGAAGATGTTGGTCGACACAATGCGCTAGATAAGCTAATCGGAGCTTTGGCGAGGGATGACTTTAGTCACGACGGTTTTGTGCTCGTCACCAGCCGTGCAAGCTATGAAATGGTGTCTAAAGCGGCCAATGCGAATATTTGTGTATTGGCGTCGGTCTCTGCGCCTACATCCCTTGCAATTGAGTTAGCCAAAGAGAGTGGTCTGACTTTAGTTGGTTTTTCGCGACCCCATCGGCACGTTATTTATTCAAATGAACACAGATTAGTAGGCAAAACTCAATGAGCACATCAAAAATTGATCGATTGGTCAAAATGATTAATCAAATTTCACTTAACATGAGCTCAAACGGTTCCCAAGAGCAAGTTTCTGTGGAGGTATCGGAGCATCTGACCAAGTTTTGGTCACCGCCAATGAAAAGTCTTATTAGNGATTACGCTGACGATGAAAATATTGGTCTTACCCCAATTTCGCGCANGGCTGTCANCCATCTCGCTNCACTNCAGAGCCTTAAGTAATNCTATTGCTTAATTACATATTCTACGGGTAGCTTAGACAATTAATTTTCATATTGACTGTCTACGATTGATGGTTTTATAACCACTGACTTTTTCAACTCCTCTGCATAGCCCAATATTTGGGCTGTTAGGGCGGTATGATCCTGGGCAATATTAGTCGTTTCCCCAATATCATTTACTAGGTCTATCAGCAAAGGTGATTCGTGAACTTCTCTTTTAGGGGGCATTCCATAGGCACCTTGGGTGACATAATGTATTTTGTGATCTTTGTGCCGAAATGCTCTGAGTTCTGAGCCACTGTAGAAAGGAATAAAATTTCGAGGGCCGGGGCTGTGATGCTTGAGCGTCTCTGTAAGATCATAGCTGTCCTCTGCGGTGTCTGGGTGATCAAACCCAGCAAGCTGAGAGAAAGTAGCAAATAAATCAGTTTGCATACCGAGATCTTTCACTTGTCCTGGCTTGATGCTTGGTCCACTGAAGACGGTCATAACTCTCATTCCACCCTCGAACGTTGTAGATTTTCCATTTCGCAAGGGTTTTGCAGATCCAGCATGATCTTTATAAATAAGCCAAGGNCCGTTATCACTGGTAAAGACAATATAAGTATNTTCATCAATAGCTAATTCTTTAAGTGTTGCTATTATGCGGTCTACGCTCCAGTCGATCTCTTCTATAACATCACCATATAGCCCTGCTCTGCTTTTCCCGGCAAAACCTGGAGACCTAAATAATGGAACATGGGGCATATTGTGAGAAAGGTATAAAAAGAATGGGTTTTTCGCGGAGACAGATTCACGTATAAAACGAATCGATTCATTCGTGTAGCGCTGGGTGATAANGCTTTGATCAGCGGGTCTCTCGAGGACAACATCCGAATAAACACCATTACTTTGACGTTGACTGTGAATTAGAGGTACTTGCCAATCATTGATGTTGGGCCGGTATATTTTTTTCTGTAGTTTTGGAGCGACAATCCCCCATTTTGTATTAATTTCTTCAGGGGGTATNAAGAAATTACTAATATTGATGCCTTCTACTTCCCAATCCATATCATTAGAGTAGGGGATGCCTAGCCATTCATCAAAACCATGTCGAGTAGGATAGTAGTCTGGGGCGTCCCCTAGATGCCATTTCCCGAATATTCCAGTTCTATAGTGGTTTTTTTGGAAGACCTCAGCAATAGTTTTTTCGTCATGGGGTATTCCTTTCTTGCTGCCTGGATAAAAAACAGTAAGATTATTTCCATAGAGCCCCGTGCGAACGGGCAACTTCCCAGTTAAAAGTGCGCCACGACTAGGTGTACAAACTGAGGCGGCGGCGTAAAAGTTAGTCCAGGTTTGACCGGTTTTCACTAAAGAATCTATTGCGGGGGTTTCTATTAAAGGGTTTCCAAAAGGACCNGCATCAGCATAGCCCATGTCATCTGTATAGATAATAATAAAGTTTGGTTTACTGTTATTTTTCACTGAGTCCAAGGCCTCAGCAAGGCNACAAAAAACTATTAATACAAAAAAACNAAAGTACTTTGTTTCCATTATTTTCCGATCCTTCAGGGATTGATACAGGCATTTAGAAAGACCAAAATACTACCATCTTGGAACGTTTCCAGTAAGCGCTAATTTCCGCGAACAAGAGAATAATTACTACAAGTGCTCCTCGTGATGTATTACTTAATATTTAATACGTATGCCCACTACCAATTTTTTGCGATAATGGGTTAGGGATGGTTATTGAATATTAAATTTTAGATTTGGGAGAATCAATGATGGNAGAAATGACTCACCTAAATAGTCGTGGCGAAGCTCATATGGTGGACATATCAGCTAAGTCTGATACTGATCGAAGCGCTCTTGCTGAGGCACANATAGAACTGACCGATGATATTGTTAAGGCGGTACTAGATGAAAAATTACCAAAAGGGGATTTGTTTGCCACAGTTCGTATTGCTGGAATTCAGGCTGCCAAGAAATGCAGCGATTTAATACCCTTATGTCATCCGCTACCGCTCAGTAAAGTTACGATTGATATTNAATTAAATGGGAATCTTATGACTGTGCAGGCGCTATGTAAAACAACTGGGAAAACNGGTGTTGAGATGGAAGCATTGACGGCGGTCTCCGTAGCTGCNCTNACNGTTTATGATATGTGCAAAGGTATNGATAAGGGCATAGTGATTAAGGACACTCGATTATTAGAAAAATCTGGTGGTAAATCTGGAGATTGGCAAGCAGTTGATTNAGGNGCACAAAAAGTTGATTAATTTGTTGTTTTTTGGCCGTTTNAGTGAATTTGCTAAAAATGTATCNCAGTCTTATGAGTGCGCTGTTGAATCAATGACACCTCTCATTATTCGAGAAAAATTGACCTTGGAGAGCAAGGCCTTGGGGCAAGAATTGTCTGAGCCACAGGTCTTGGTGGCAGTCAATAAGATGATCGTTAAGTGGGATCATATTATCTGCGACGGTGACGAGATAGCNTTCCTACCACCAGTGACGGGNGGTTGAACGGGTCATGAGTGTGCTCATGAGNATCCAAGAGGNNGATTTTGATATTGGTGTCGAGNANCTACGTCTTAAATCAGCTGGGAATGGNGTAGGNGCAATTGTCACTTTCACCGGCTTGGTTCGTGAATTTGAGAGNGAACCAAAGTCTGCTGATTTTCAGGGAAATCTGTCAACCTTAACNCTGGAATATTATCCAGAGATGACGGAGAAACTACTTGCCGAAATCATTCAACAATCCTTCGATCGTTGGCCCCTTATCGCGGTTAGNGTCGTGCATCGGGTTGGTAGTTTGAAGCCTAATGATCAGATTGTTTTTGTNGGGGTTGCTAGCGAGCACCGACTAGAAGCTTTTCAAGCAGCTCAGTTTTTAATGGACTACCTTAAAACGCGGGCCACCTTTTGGAAAAAAATCGAGATGAATGGCCAATCCCATTGGGCTGAAGCGAAGGTGTCAGATAATGTTGCGGCTACCAAGTGGGAGGGCTAGAATTTTGAAAAATGTTGACGCAGTCATTCTTGCGGGTGGTAAATCCAGTAGAATGGGAGTGCCGACTAAAGCATTGCTGCAGCTGGGCAATACTTCCTTACTAGATCATGTGACGCGCAGACTAGCCTACCAAGTGAACAGCATATCCATCAGCGGGAGTCAGGAATACCTGGGTAANGCCGACTACCCTATTATTGAAGACGCGGTAGAGAGGTTTTCTGGACCTTTGGCTGGGTTGTACAGTGTGATGATATGCCCTCAGGTTTCTGATTCAGAATACCTTTTAGTAGTGCCCTGTGACGGGCCGTTCTTACCGAATAACTTAGTTTCAGAGCTATATACTCAGATTACCAGTGAAGATGCAGATATTGCTTGCGTTCGATATCAGAAAGTTAATCAGACAACCTTCAGTCTCTGGCATAGACGGGGGCTACCTGCGATTGAAACAGCCCTTGTAAAAAACAATAATGGAGGTTTCAAACCACTGTTATCTGAGCTTACTACTACCTATTTGGACTGGCCTGAAGAAGAGATTAATCCATTTTTTAATATTAACACGCCGGATGATCTAAGTTTCGCGGAGGCAATAATTTGCCGTTAAATGACGACGATTTTATGCGTTATAGCCGCCATCTGTTGATGAGTGATATAGGAGAGTCTGGCCAGCAGAAGTTATCTCAAGCTAGAGTTCTTGTAGTCGGGATGGGTGGTCTAGGTTGTCCGGTTTCCCTGTATCTCGTCGCGGCAGGTGTTGGTTCTATTTCTATTTGTGATCCCGATCGGGTTGACAAAACAAATTTACAACGCCAGATTCTGTATGAAACCGCGGATTGTGGAAATCTAAAGGTTGCCTGTGCCAAAGATAGGTTGCAAGCACTAAATCCTAACGTGGTCATTGATACGTTTCCCTGTCCAGTCGATCACAAGATTTTGGCGGGTAATTATGATGTAGTCATCGATTGCACAGATAATTTGGCCGCTCGCCAGCTTATTAACCGGGTTTGCTATGCTGAGGGAGTACCTTTTGTTAGCGCCGCTGCCATTGGTTGGGAGGGGCAATTAGTAATGTTTGATTTCGCTCATTGCAGAGACCTCTGTTTTAATTGCATTATTAACCATAGCTCGGCTGACCCGATGATGAATTGTGCTAACTCTGGAGTAGTCGGGCCAGTCCTTGGTGTTATGGGTAGTTTGCAGGCAGTTANGGTGATGAGAATATTGTTAGGTTTTTCCCTACACCACGGAGAAGTCCAACGGTACGATGGTAAGCGTGGGCAATGGTTTAGCGTGCAAGGCAGTNNAGATAAAGAATGTTCTGTGTGTGGTTAATTGAATTTCTAGGAGTGAAAATATATGAGTGTTGATAAAACTTCAACAAAACGCTTTGCGCGAGTGGCGATCCTGACTATCTCAGATACCCGCTGTTTTGAGACTGATACCTCAGGATCTTGGTTGCAAGAAGCCGTTGAAGCCGAAGGCCATGAATTGATTGATCGCAAGGTAGTGATTGATGATGTGTATCAGATGAGGGCCATTGTGTCTGATTGGGTTGCCAATCCAAATGTTGAGGTTATTCTTACGACGGGTGGAACGGGTTTTACAGGTCGTGATAGTACTCCAGAAGCCCTAGCGCCATTATTTGATAAACATATTGAGGGTTTTGGAGAGTTATTTAGANACCTTTCTTATGCTGAAATTGGGACATCCACGGTCCAATCTAGATGCTTGGCAGGGATAGCAAATAGGACGGCCATTTTCTGTCTTCCGGGCTCTACTGGTGCATGTAAAACAGGTTGGAATGGGATTATCCGTCAACAGTTGGATGCCAGTTTTGAACCCTGTAATTTTATGCAACATGTTGGTGTCAAGGCTAAATAATGCTGTCGGTTGATCAAGCCATTAATGCTTTAATTAAACAATCCAGTATTTTGGTAGACGTTGAATCTATTTCTGTTGCTGAATCCAGTGGCCGGGTGCTAGCGGAGGATGTTATTGCAAGTATTGATGTCCCTCCCGCAGATAACAGCGCAATGGACGGTTACACTTTTTGCTATAAAGATGCCTCAGAGAATCAATTTATATTAGCAGTGAGCCAGAGAATTCCTGCTGGCAGTTCGCCAACTAGGCTAGAGTCAGGTACTGCAGCTAGAATTTTTACGGGAGCTGAAATACCTGAAGGAGCTAACTGTGTTGCGATGCAGGAAAATTGCTCAGAAATNGATGGATCAGTGGTTTTAGACTCAAAGGCTGTGATCGACGGCAACATTAGGCCTCGGGGTCAAGATATTGCGTCAGGAGCAACAATTCTGACTAAGGGAAGTCATATTAGAGCNGCTGAGATGGGACTGTTAGCCTCTCAGGGCATCAACAAAGTTTCAGTGTATCAACGCTTAAAAGTAGCTGTCTTCTCTACTGGAGATGAATTGATTGAGCCTGGACTTAAATTGCAGTCGGGCCAAATCTACAATTCTAATCAAACCATGCTAATGGGCCTAATAAAAGGTCTGGGCATGGAGTGTATCGATATGGGGACTGTGGCAGATAATGCCTCAGCTACTGAGGATATCTTGCTGCGTGCATCAAATAAGGCAGATGTGGTCATTAGCGCCGGAGGAGTTTCGGTTGGAGAGGAGGACTATGTTAAAACCGTGGTTGAACAGCTTGGAACCCTCGATTTTTGGCGCGTTGCAATCAAACCAGGCAAGCCCTTAGCTTTTGGTTCTATTAACCAGACTCCGTTTATCGGATTGCCTGGAAATCCAGCTTCTGTATTTGTNACTTTTTCTGTTTTAGCCACGCCATTTTTATTATCTAGTCAAGGTGTCGCCAGCCCAAGGACAAGAGTGACACAAAGTAGAGCTTTATTTAACCGTAATGGTGAATCTAGAGACGTATTTCTACGAGGACGTTTGGTTGATGGAGACGAAGGTTGTGGCGTTGATATATATCCTAATCAGAGCAGTGGAGTTCTCTCTTCTGTAGCTTGGGGAAATGTGCTCGTTAGGCAAAAAAGTGGTGAAAATATACGCGTTAATGACACTGTTGATGTGTTAATCTACTAGTGGCGAAAAGCCCTACAAAAAAGAGTGGAACATGGCTAGTCATAATCTTTCATCAGCAACCCCAGCGTCTTTGGTAGACCCCTTTGGTAGGACCGTTGACTACCTCCGTTTATCAGTAACAGATCGATGTAATCTCCGCTGTACGTACTGTATGGCTGAAGATATGACCTTCTTGCCGAGGCAGCAAATTCTTTCCCTTGAAGAGCTTCGTGATGTGGCGACTGCCTTCGTTGAACTAGGTGTGAAAAAAATTCGTCTTACTGGTGGAGAGCCCCTTATTCGTCGAGACATTATTAAGTTAGTTGATGCCATCGCCGGATTACAAGGCCTGGACGAAGTCACCATGACCACCAATGGGATGTTATTGCCCAAAATGTCGCAATCACTTAAAGACGCTGGTTTAGCCAGACTCAACATCAGCGTAGATAGCCTTAAGCCAAAAAGGTTTAAAGAGTTAACACGGACAGGTGATCTGGAATTGTGGCATCAGGGCATTCAAGCTGCAAAACAAGCTAGATTTAACAAGCTTAAACTCAATGCTGTAATTTTAGACGGCTTTAACGATGATGAAGTTATCGATTTAGCACGTTTTGCGGTAGATAACGAAATGGATATATCTTTTATAGAAGAAATGCCTCTTGGNGTCATTTCTTCTCATGAGAGATCAGNTACTCAAATATCCAGNGCGCACATACGTGAGCAGCTAGAAANTGAGTTCAGTCTNGTTGATAGNNTAGAAACNACTGGTGGACCTTCTCGGTATGCNCACGTTGCCAATAGTTCAAGTAAAATTGGCTTTATTTCACCCATGTCGAATAATTTCTGTGAGTCTTGTAATCGGGTAAGAATGACNGCTGAAGGNCGACTGCTTTTGTGTTTAGGAAATGAGCACAGCATGGATTTGCGCTCGGTTATGCGGGGTAANCCTGGAGATACTGAGTTNTTAAAGTCTAAGATTGTTCATGCATTACAAAATAAACCAGAACGCCATTATTTTGACCCTGACAAAANAGATATTGTACGGTTTATGAATATGACCGGTGGCTGAGATNATTGATCAGTTANAGCCTNAATCTTAGGNTGANTTANAAATACGAANATTTAAGACGAGTAAATTTGTATGAGTGACTATCTNTTTAGTGCTGTGCCAGATGTGTTAGTGGGGCCGGAGGCTTCCAAACAACTTGGGGATTTAGCAGTTAGCATGGGTATTACTCGAGCATTGATTGTTACTGATCGGGGAATTATTCAGTTTGGTCTTTTAGATAGTGCGACCAATAGTCTTAATGCATCAAAAGTTGAGTATGAGTTATACGCCGATGTTGTCGCGGATCCTCCTGAGTCAGTTGTGATGGATGCGGTGACAGAAGGTCAAGCGTTCAATTGCGATGGTGTTATTGGCTTTGGTGGCGGCAGCTCCATGGATGTAGCTAAATTGTTGGCGGTGTTAATCAAAGGCGAACAGTCTCTATCTGATATCTATGGTGTCGATCAAATTACCGGCGGCCGATTACCGTTAATTCAGGTACCCACTACTGCGGGAACAGGGTCTGAAGCAACTATGGTATCCATTATTACCACGGGAGAAACGACTAAGGCAGGGGTAGTTAGTCGTACACTGTTAGCAGATAAAATTGTCTTAGATGCGAGTTTGACTCTGGGGTTACCTCCGCATGTAACGGCTGCGACTGGGATNGATGCAATGGTTCACGCCATTGAGGCTTACACTTCGANGCGCCTAAAAAACTCGTTGTCAGATATGCTCGCTCGAGAGGCTCTGAGGCTTCTTGCAGGTAATATCGCCGTTGCAGTCAAGCAGGGAGATAATCTAGATGCAAGAGGCAGTATGTTGCTTGGAGCGATGCTTGCAGGTCAGGCATTCGCCAATGCACCGGTGGCGGCTGTGCACGCTCTCGCGTACCCCCTTGGCGGTAATTACCATATACCCCATGGTTTGAGTAATTCGTTGGTACTACCTCATGTCATCCGCTTTAACGGGCCCTCAGCAGGAGATCTTTATAAGGAAATTGCTCCTTTGATTATGCCTGGAAAGTCATTGCCCGATGACGCTTTGATGGTCACGGAGATACTTGCAGAGCACTTTTTGAGTCTCGCTGAGGATTTAGGATTGCAAACCTCCTTGAGTCAAATGAATGTACCTGAGGGTGATTTACCGAAACTTGCGGAAGAGGCTATGCTCCAACAAAGGTTGTTAATTAATAATCCCCGAGAAGTCAGCGTAGATGACTCCTTAGAAATTTACCGTCAAGCCTATTAGGTATTTGGGAGAAGACACCATGAGCGATGATCAGCGAGCCAGCTACAGATATTTTACCGATATAACCACTCGATGGATGGATAACGACATCTACGGACATGTAAACAATGTCGTCTATTACAGTTACTTTGACTCGGTGGCAAATAAGTATCTGATAGAAGAGGGCGGCTTAGACATCAAAAACTCCCAGGTTGTAGGTTTTGTGGTTGCATCGAATTGTCAGTACACATCCCCTATTGCTTACCCACAAGCCATAGAGGCAGGATTGCGGGTTAATCGTTTGGGTAATAGTTCTGTAGAGTATGGAATTGGTATTTTTCAGCAAGGTTCTTCCGTTGNATCTGCCATGGGAACCTTTACTCACGTTTTTGTAGATCGATCTACAGATAAGCCGGTGGCAATACCGGCTTCAATTAGATCTGCTTTAGAGGCAGTGTTAATCAAGGAAGCTTAGACATCTAAAGGAGATTGTCGTGGAGTTTAAAGACAAAGTTGTTATTGTTACTGGCGGTGCCAATGGCATAGGGCGCTCATTATGTGTTGAGTTTGCAAATGCGGGAGCCAAGGTTGCAGTAGTTGATTTAGAAGCTAAACCTGCCAGTGATGTAGCTGAGTTGGTTGGTGGGATNGGCCTGAGNGCTGANGTTGCNANTGAAAAAGATATTCAGNCCATGGTGGCTGAAGTCGAATCATCACTGGGTCCANTCGATATTTTTGTATCTAACGCGGGTATTTCCTTTGGGGATGGGCCTGGCTGGATGGCGGCTTCAGCACCTGATGAAGCCTGGGAAACCAGTTGGAAGGTTAATGTCATGGCTCACGTCTATGCTGCTCGAGCGGTGGTACCAGGCATGATTAAACGCGGTGGCGGTTATCTGGTCAATGTAGCTTCAGGAGCCTCATTATTGTGCCAAGTCGGNGATGCGGCATACTCTACGACTAAAACCGCAGCCCTTGGTTTTGCTGAGTCCTTGGCGATTACCCACGGAGATGACAATATTAAGGTATCTGTGGTTTGCCCCCTTTATGTTGCAACTCGTATGACTGAAGGTGGTCGAGGTGTAAGTGGCCAAGATGAAGTGATGACTGCGGATGNTGCGGCGAAATCAATATTAAAGGGCATGCATGAAGGAGACTTCTTNATTTCACCTCATACTGAATTAGCTCAGTACGCAGAGCAAAAGGGACAAGATTATGATCGTTGGATTAGTGGTATGAGAAGAATGCGCCGAGGGATGGTTAAACAAAATCCAGAATATGATTACAAGCGCTAAATGAATATGAAATGCTCTTCTCTTTTTAATAGTCTCCTAAGCTATGCAAAAATATCGTCTCTCATTGTCCTGCTATTAAGTGGCTTCGCCGGCGCAATTGACTTCGAAGAATATGACGATGACGTGGCAGCATTGCTACGAGAGTATCAAAGTCATTCTGATTCAAAGGGTTCCTACAACCCGTCGGTTTTGTCTTTTAATGAGACAGAAGAAGCCAATACGCTGGTAGATTTTGAAAACGGTCTGATCTTTTTAACAGCAATTACACCAGAGACGTTAAAACAGTCAATTGTCGATGTGTTACTCACACAGATCGACCCCTCAGTGATCGATGCAAAAACAGCTCAAGATTTTGGGCTCGTCAATGAAACAACCAACAAACCATTTTTTTGGGGTCAGGTCTTAGATCATAAAGGTAGGCCCATTCAGGCAAGGCGCGCTGCCGCTGAGTTTGCCGATGTTTTACTGCGGCAAAAGTCATTTGAAGCAGGAAGATTCAGTGTGTCGATCAACATGGTGGAAACCCATAAAGATATTGCCGGCAGCAAATACGTAAAATATGCTAAAAAAGCAAGCCGTCAACATAATGTGTCTGTTTCTTTAATGATGGCCATTATGGAAACCGAGAGCTCTTTCAATCCACTGGCTCGTTCTCGCTCGAATGCCCTTGGGTTGATGCAAATTAAGGCTGACACCGCAGGCAGAGATTATTTCTCGNTNATTAANGGCTATAAACACACNCCTTCATCAAANTTTTTATATCGNCCTGAAAATAATATNGAGGTCGCTGCAGGCTACNTAAATATTTTGAGTAATCGTTACTTAGTAGGTATTCGCGATCCNAAGAANCTTGAGTATGCAATAATTTCTAGCTACAACGGTGGAGCAGGCAACCTTTGGCGCAGCCTCAATAAAAATGGCAACAAAACTAAAGCAATTGCGCGCATTAACAAAATGTCNACCAAAGACTTCTATTGGTTTCTTACTAATCGACATATTAGAGAAGAGACAAGAAACTACGTTAAAAAAGTGAGTGGTAAGAAACGAAAGTATGTAAATTTATAGATGCACAGCAAGATTTTTTGTTTTCTTCAGTTACATAGAACTAACGATTATTAACAAAAGGTTTCTACGGTATGNCCGATGACGTTCTAAGTAATTCAGCGCAGGAAGGACGTCTGCAACGGAAGACGTCGGTAAAAGGCAGTTTCATTTCTACATTTAGACAAGTGTTTTTACGTCATGGTTTGACCATGGGATTCATAGCTTTGTGTTGTCTCTTATTGCCTGAAGCATCTCAGGCTATAGCTTGGAGTTCATCGCCATTGATGTCAGCACCAATATATTATTTTGGGTTTTTGCTCGGGCTTTTGTTATTTTTTCTTGTTTTTCTGAGATTAAAAGGTCATCAACTGACACAAATGCAATTGGCTTGGCTTAGCTATTTATTATTTATTTCGCTGGTAGAAGAGTTCGCGTTTCGATTGATGCTTCCCAGTCTGCTTGTGGGGGCGATGGGCATANTTCCTGCGGCGGTTTTGAGTAATTTTTTATTTGCTAGCATTCACTATGTCACGTTGCGATGGAAGTTCATCAACTGCTTGGGGGTCTTCTTCGGAGGTCTGGGTTTAAGTCGTCTGTTAGGCAATACAGAGGATATTGCCTTGGTGATTTTGGTGCATTGGTTTTTTACATTTTTAAACACGCCAATTTCTCCTAATCGAAAAGGACAGGCAGTAATCAACGAGTAAACTTGAGTTCACTCGCTATGGAGTCTCATTAAACCCTCCTGAATAGTGCTCGCTACCAATCTACCATCTTGAGTGAAAAAGGCACCTCGGCTCAGGCCTCGAGCGCGACTCGAGCGAAGACTGTCCATGTGATAAAGCATCCATTCGTCGGCTCTAAAGCTATCATGAAACCAAATNCAGTGATCAAGNGAGGCNGGNTGTAATTTGGGATTCATCATNCTCACCGCGTGGGGTAGCAGGGATGTGCTCATCAAACTGAAGTCAGATGCGTAGGCAAGTATTGCATGATGCAGACTATTATCTGTTTTGCTCGGTAATTGACCTGCTACTTTGATCCAAATTAACTGCTCTGGTTTCCTCGGTGAGGGGTTTAAGTAATCAATGGGCTCAACTGATCGCATTTGGATCGGCCGCAGCGAAGGCCTATGTTTAGGCGACTTAGTTTTAGTTGAGGCGTTTAGTTGTTCCCGAATTTTAGCCCATCGATGATTGTCATCTTCAAGATCATCAGGGCCAGGGCAGTCGGGCATATCAGCTTGATGACTTAAGCCGTCCTCAAATACTTGAAACGACATTTCCGTATTAAAAATAGCTTTTCCGCGCTGAGACGCCACTACTCGACGAGTAGTGAATGAGCCACCATCACGGATATTATCGACTTCGTAAAGGATTGGTACATTTGGATCGCCGGGGCGCAAAAAATAGGCATGCTGAGAGTGCACAAGACGCTCATCATCGACCGTATCTTGAGCGGCACGCATTGCCTGAGCAAACACCTGGCCTCCGAAAACTCTTGAATTAGTAGTTTCTGGTGTTGTGCCGCGGTAGATGTTCGTATCAATTTTTTCTAGCTCAAGTATGTTGAGCAACTTTTGTAAAGCTTCAGACATTCACAATAGTCCTTGTGATCCAATATGTAATATTATTAAACCGCTAATGTTACCGTTNANTCGCAGAAGATAGCCNAAGAGGCGNTTAGCATTNGTGGGCGGTGAGTCACCAAAATTCTTGAACGCAAGCATAACCTACTGTACCTTCAAGTTCCTCAAAAAAAGCACATTTCACTGAGAATGTGCAGCGTCGGTTCTTTCATTGACGCGATGACATATTGGCACATATACTGTCAAAATATAATTAGATTTAGTGGGAGCCTTAAGTGAGTAGTTTAGATAGTTTTAGACAGGAAACACGAGAGTGGTTAGAAGAAAACTGCCCTCAGAGCATGCGATCGCCAATGACTAACGTTGAGAATGATCAATGTTGGGGTGGCCGTAAGTGGACGTTTAAGAGTGAAGATCAGAAATTGTGGATGGAGAGAATGGGTGCTAAGGGCTGGACTGCACCAGATTGGCCCAAAGAGTATGGTGGGGGAGGGTTAAACAAAGAAGAGCACAAAGTTTTGAAGTCAGAGTTGGGTCGCATTAGAGCGCGGTCTCCTCTGGATAGTTTTGGAATCTGGATGATCGGTCCAGCGCTTTTAAAGTTTGGCTCTGAAGCGCTAAAGCAACAACACCTGCCGCCTATCGTGCGTGGTGAAATCCGCTGGTGTCAGGGTTACAGCGAGCCCGGTGCTGGCTCTGATTTAGCCGGATTGCAAAGCAAAGCTGTGGATATGGGAGATCACTTTATTGCCAATGGACAAAAGGTGTGGACTTCCTACGGTGACAAAGCAGATTGGATGTTTTGTCTACTGCGCACGGATCCTGATGCAAAAAAACAAATGGGCATCAGCCTAGTACTGTTTGATATGGAAACTCCTGGGGTAAATCCCAAACCAATTAAATTGATCTCTGGCAGTTCACCCTTTTGTGAAACCTTTCTTGATGATGTAAGAGTAGAGAGAGATCAGGTTGTAGGAGAGGTAAATCAAGGTTGGACCATTGCCAAGTACCTTCTTACTCATGAACGGGAAATGATAGGTGGCTTTGGTATTTCTGCTGCCGGATCCAAAACTCTTGGCATGATAGCCGCAGAGACAGTTGGCACGACAAATGGTCGCCTAGATGACTTATTTTTACGCACTGATGTCGCAAAGTGGGAAATTGATGCTGCGTCTTTCGCCTTTACAGCAGAAAGAGTGACCGATGAAGTTAAATCTGGAAGCGGTGTTGGGGCAACCTCTGCAATGTTGAAATATTATGGCACAGAGCTCAATAAGCGTCGCTTTGAGCATTTGGTGAAGATCAATGGCAGTAACTCTATGATTTGGGAAGGAGATGTATCCAACGATGGTTGGTTAGCCAAAACATGGTTGCGTACGAAGGGTAATTCAATTGAAGGTGGAACATCTGAAGTTCAGTTGAATATTATCGCTAAAAACATCCTTGGATTGGGTTAACAGACTTTATAGGTATTTATCATGGCGCTAGTATTAAACGAAGAACAACAAATGCTTAAAGAGTCAGCCAAAGGGTTCCTCGCTGAGCATTCTCCCGTCGGAGAACTTCGCNCTCAAAGGGATGCGGGTAGTGAAACAGGCTACTCNAGTACTCTTTGGAATCAAATGGTCAATATGGGCTGGGCTGCGATTCTGGTGCCCGAAGAATATGGTGGTCTGGCCTTTGGTCATGTNGGGATGGCTCANATTGTCGAGCAGAGTGGCCGTACNCTAACTGCGTCTCCTNTNTTNTCAACCGCAGTGTTAGGGGTGACCGCCATTTCTTTGGCNGGTAACGAAGAGCAGAAAACTGAGCTNCTNGCAGGAATTGCCGCNGGTGANATAACNACAGCTCTGGCGGTTGATGAAAAAATCCATCACTCGCCTACTCAAACCGCTATGACGGCTGAGAAAAAAGGCGATAGTTATNTNCTAAGTGGCGTTAAGCGCTATGTAGTCGATGGNAGTACTGCAGACAANCTTATCGTTGNAACACGAACGGCAGGCAAACCTGGAGANATGAAAGGGATTAGTTTGTTTATTGTNGATCGNNCAGCTGAAGGTNTNAGTGTTGAGCGAACACAGATGGTTGATGGCCGTAATGCGGCCATTATCAGTTTTACTAATGTAAANGTTGGGTCAGATGCCTTACTCGGAGAGCAAGACCGTGGGTTCCGGACACTCTCAGCGACATTAGATGCTGGCAATGCTCATTTGGCTGCTGAACTCTTGGGCATTTCTCAGGAAAGCTTTGATAGAACTCTCCAGTACATGAAAGAGCGTAAACAGTTTGGAGCCTTCATTGGTTCGTTTCAAGCTCTGCAACATCGTGCAGCTCATTGGTGGAGTGAGATTGAGCTCTGCAAGTCAGTGGTTTTAAAAGCCCTACAGTCCATAGACGAAGGTGATGTGAAGAGCTCTGCTCTGGCGAGCATTGCCAAGGCTAAGCTTTGTGAAGTGGCGGAGCTATCTACTAATGAGGCTATTCAGTTGCATGGCGGTATTGGTATGACAGACGAATATGAAATTGGATTTTTTATCAAACGTGCTCGGCCTGCTCAGGCTCTTTTTGGTGACTACAACTATCATGCGGACCGCTACGCACTAATTTGTGGCTATTAAATAGCTAAGAAATAACGAGGGTTACCAGTTAGGTAACCCTTTTTTTGAATAGTAGTTATTGACATTGATAACGCCATTTTATGGGTTAAACTAGTTCAATCAAACTGCGCAGAGCGTCAAATTATACAATGATGAGGAAAAAGTGATGGATTTAGGTATTAGTGACAAGGTTAAACCGATTCTTGAGGAAGTTAAGAATTTTATTGATGTAGAAATTCTTCCACTAGAAATGGAGTACCACAACGAAGTTGGTACAGGGGACCGTTGGACATTTACTGATCGGCAAACTGAGATTCTTGAGAGCTTAAAAAGCAAGGCTAAGTCTCGAAACCTTTGGAACTTTTTTCTAACCCATTGGGAAGGGGGCTATGGCCTCAATACTGTGGAATATGCCTATATTGCCGAAGAGACTGGACGTTCATTTTTAGCGCCAGAAGTATTTAATTGTGCTGCACCTGATACTGGCAATATGGAAGTCTTAGCTCGATATTGTAATGAAGAACAAAAAACCAAGTGGTTAACACCACTTCTTAATGGTGAGATTCGCTCCGCATACGCTATGACAGAACCATCAGTAGCTTCTTCAGACGCAACGAATATCGCAATGAGTTGTGTTGAAGATGGAGATGAGTGGGTTCTAAATGGTGAAAAAATATGGATTTCCGGTGCTGGGGACCCACGTTGCAAAATCTTGATCGTCATGTGTAACACTAATCCCGGAGGCCCTCGGCATGCTCAGCACTCTCAGGTGTTAGTGCCTTTTGATACTCCAGGGGTTAAAAACTTACGTCCTATGACAGTTATGAATGTNGATGATGCACCNCATGGACACATGCATATGCGTTTCACNGATGTTCGTGTACCTAAAGAAAATATGATTTTAGGTGTCGGTCGCGGTTTTGAAGTGGCTCAAGGCCGACTAGGACCGGGACGTATCCACCATTGCATGCGATCTATTGGTCTTGCTGAGGCTGCGCTCAAGCTGCTTTGCGAACGCGCAGTGAGCCGGGAGGCCTTTGGCCGGCCTTTAGCAAANCTTGGGGGTAACGTAGANATTATTGCAGATGCGCGTATTAATATCGAAATGACTCGATTGCTGTGCTTAAAGGCTGCTTGGTTAATGGATAATGTGGGTACGGATGCGGCTCAACCATTCATTTCTATGATCAAAGTCGCTGCCCCTAATATGTCCTTGAAAATTATTGATGAAGCTATGCAGATGCATGGTGGTCTTGGTATTTCCTCAGACACACCATTGGCTAGTTGGTATGGCGCCCAGCGTACGCTGCGTTTTGCCGATGGTCCTGATTCCGTTCATCGCATGGTTATTGGTCGTCGAGAGCTTCGTGAATACAATAAATAAACATCTAACAGANNAAGGGTGAAGTATGACAATTAGATATGACGGTCAGGTGGCGATTGTAACTGGCGCTGGCAATGGCCTTGGGCGCTCCCACGCACTAGCGTTAGCGTCACGCGGAGCAAAGGTTGTAGTGAATGATCTTGGTGGCGCGGTAGACGGGTCCGGCAGCTCAAGCGAAGCGGCTCTTGAAGTGGTTCGTACAATTGAAGCGGCAGGGGGTGAAGCGGTTGCTAACGGTGCAAACGTAGCCGACTTGAATCAGGTTGAAGCTATGGTGGCTCAAACTATCAAAAAGTGGGGTCGAGTCGACATTTTAGTTAATAACGCAGGAATACTGCGAGACAAAAGCTTTGTCAAAATGACGATGGAAGATTTTAAATTAGTGGTGGATGTGCATTTGATCGGCTCGGCTAACTGCACCAAAGCGGTTTGGCCTCTCATGCGCGAGCAGGGTTACGGTCGTGTCGTTATGACAACCTCGTCCAGTGGTATGTANGGTAACTTTGGTCAATCTAATTATGGTGCTGCCAAGATGGCNGTGGTNGGACTAATGAACACTCTAGTTCTAGAAGGTGACAAGTACGATATCAAGGTGAATTGCCTATCGCCCACTGCGGGCACGCGTATGCTTGATGGCCTGCTGACCGACGAAATATCAGCGGTATTGACGGTAGAGGCAGTGACTACTGGTTTGTTGACNCTGTGNGATACGGATGCACCAAACCGCACAATCCTCTGTGCAGGGGCCGGTGGATACGCGCGTACTCATATTTACGAAACCGATGGNATTTTTCTCGCTCCAGAGGATCAAACGCCAGAAAACGTCAGAGCCAATATGGAAGCAATCGAAAATACAGACAATCAAAAAATGCTTGTAGGTGGCTTTCAGCAGACGGATAAGTTTGTAGCCAAGGCGAGCGCCCACTTTAAAAACAAATAAATGTTCAGGATAAAATTATGAAAGCATTAGTATGTAGTGACTTTGGTTCTACTCAAGACCTAACCTTAGAACAGAGAGAAGACCTAGAGCCAGGTGCCGGTGAGGTACTTATTGACGTGAAAGCCGCTGGGGTTAATTTCCCTGATATTTTAACCGTTGAAGGTAAGTATCAATTTAAGCCTGAACTGCCGTTTATTCCTGGCACAGAAGTTTCTGGCGTTGTTACTAAGTTAGGTAAAGGTGTTGCTACCCGTAAGGTGGGGGATGAAGTGGTCGGTATGGTGCAGATCGGTGGCTTTGCCAGTCAGGTTGTTACCTCTGAATACACGACTTTTCCGAAAGGTAGCAGCATGTCATATGAGCAGGCTGCGGGTTTTGCCGTAACCTATGGAACATCTTATTATGCACTGAAGCAGAGGGCTCAATTACAACCAGGTGAGACTGTCTTAGTGTTGGGAGCAGCCGGGGGTGTTGGTATTGCGACGATCCAGATAGCCAAGGCGATGGGTGCGACTGTGATAGCAGCAGCTAGTACCGAAGAGAAGCTTGATTTTGCCTGTGAGGCTGGTGCTGATCTGCGTATCAATTATTCAACTGAAAATCTGAAAGAGAAAGTGAAGGAACTGACCAAAGGAAAGGGTGCTGATGTAGTTTATGACCCCGTTGGTGGTGATTTCTCAGAGCAGGCATTTCGCGCTATTGCATGGGACGGTCGTTTCTTAGTGATTGGTTTTGCCTCTGGCCCAATTCCGAAGATGCCATTGAATCTGGCATTGTTAAAAAGCGCATCATTGGTAGGTGTGTTCTGGGGTGCATGGTCAGCCCGTGACCCATTGTCATCTCAGCAGAATTTTAAAGAGCTCGTGGCAATGATTGATGAAGGCAAGTTCACTCCTTTAGTGACTGAGGTCTACTCTCTCGATGATCATGGCTCCGCATTTGGCTCGATTGCTGAACGACGGGCCAAAGGTAAAGTGATTTTGTCCATGGATTAATGGTTATAGCGTAGTCTGAATATTAAAAGCCCGCGAAAGCGGGTTTTTTTATGGGGTTAATCGAGCTTTTGGGATAATTACGGTTGCATCTATTATGTTTTAACCCTATCTTTTAATCTGAATCTATAGACTTAGGTCAAGGACAAAATAAATGATTTATTCAACTACGGAAACAATTCCTGGACGAGAAATTCGAGAGAGTGTGGGTGTTGTTACCGGGAATGTGGTCCAGGCAAAACATATTGGCCGTGACATTATGGCTGGTTTAAAGAGTATCGTTGGTGGCGAAATACGTGGATATACTGAAATGCTAAATGAGGCCAGAGATATTGCTATTGGGCGACTAGTAGAGAACGCCAAGCAGAAGAACGCAGATGCCGTAGTTGGTATACGTTTTACCACCAGCTCTATCATGGATGGTTCTTCAGAGATCTTAGTGTTTGGCACTGCGGTCAAACTTAGATAGTTGAATAACCAGGATTTTAGAGCCTGATCCATCCAACTATGCAAGCAACAGCCTAGTACCCGAGCACGGGGGCAAGCCATGTTTCATTTTCGTCAATACTCTCCTCTCTTGCATTGGCATATTCTTCGATCTGATCTTTGTCTATCCTGCCGAGGGTAAAGTAACGAGATTGAGGGTGAGAAAAATAGAAGCCACTGACACTTGCAGTCGGCCACATGGCCAGAGATTCAGTAAGTGTCACGTCGATCGTTTCTTCAGCATTTAGTAGCTCCCAGATCACTAATTTGAGGCGGTGATCAGGGCATGAAGGATATCCCGGAGCCGGACGAATACCTTGATATTTTTCTCTAATAAGAGCTTCGTTATCCAAGGCCTCGTCTGCTGCATANCCCCANAGTTCGCAACGTACNTTTTTATGGGCCCACTCTGCAAAAGCCTCCGCNAAACGGTCTGCTAGGGCTTTTAATATAATGGCATTGTAGTCATCGTGATCAGCTTCAAAGCGCCTGATGTGCTCATCAATACCGTGTCCAGCAGTTACTGCAAATGCGCCGAGGTAGTCATCTCTTTCATCGATAAAGTCAGCTAGTGAGTGCGACGCCAAATCTTCGCGAGATTTTTGTTGTCTAAGACAGTGCAACAATACCACTTGGTTGTTGTCATCGGATTCTAATGCGATGGCATCCCCCAGTGAGCGCGCAGGAAATAGTCCTATGACCCCTTTTGGNGCTAACCATTTTTCNTCCATTAGTTGCTTNAGTANNGTCTGNGTATCGTTCCATAGTTTGCGAGCCTCNGGCCCTTTTGTCGGATCAGAAAGTAGATCTGGAAACCGTCCACTAAATTCCCAGGCATTAAANTAGGGCATCCAGTCAATAAATTCATGGAGTTCTTCAAGTGATGGTGAGAGTTCTGTTATGCCAAGCTTTAANGGNGNAGGCGCCTTTCGTTTCATATCAACACGNGCTTTTCGNACNANGGCTTGNGGAAATGGTCTCAGGGGTGATTTTGCTCTTGCAGCGTACGCTTCACGCTTGTTTGCGTGCGCCGAAGAAAGTTCTTTCGCGAAAACACTCGGNTCACGCATTAGTCGCTGCGCGACACCAACCGCTCTGGAAGCATCTTTAACATAGACTACAGTTCCATCGTAATTAGGGTCTATTTTAACTGAAGTGTGAGCAGGGCTGGTTGTAGCCCCTCCGATAAGNAGGGGGCGTGAGTCTCCNCGTCGCTNCATTTCTTTTGCCACCCCAACCATCTCNTCTAGAGAGGGGGTAATTAGTCCAGATAAGCCGATTAGATCGCAATTTTCATTGTCAGCCACCTCTAATATTTTGGCTGTGGGTACCATAACGCCAAGGTCAATGACTTCGAAGTTATTGCATTGCAGTACCACGCCCACGATGTTTTTCCCGATATCGTGGACATCACCTTTAACCGTCGCAAGAACAATTTTTCCGTTGGTCTGCATGGTTGCGCCGCCTTTTTCGTCTTCAATAAACGGCACCAGATAGGCTACCGCTTTTTTCATTACTCGTGCGGATTTAACCACTTGCGGGAGAAACATTTTTCCGGCGCCAAAAAGATCACCAACACGATTCATACCATCCATCAGAGAACCTTCGATGACNTCTAGNGGTTTTTCAGCGGCAAGCCTAGCCTCTTCAACATCTTCTAAAACATAGGTATCTACACCACTAACCAGNGANTGAGTTAATCGGTCTGTAATTGGAAGGCCACGCCAATCTTGATCTACCATACTTGTAGACGTGGTTTTATTATCCGCATACTGGGGTGCAAGATGTAATAATTGTTCTGTGGCACCGGATGTGCGATTGAGAATCACATCCTCGACAGCATCTCGGAGTTTTTCAGGTAATTCATCATAAATAGCGAGCTGGCCGGCGTTAACAATAGCCATTGTGAGGCCACTTCGAATGGCGTGGTAAAGAAAAACCGAATGCATTGCTTCTCGCAACGGATTATTGCCACGAAAGCTAAAGGACACATTAGATAAGCCACCTGATAGGGCAGCGCCTGGGCAATTCTTTTTTATCTCAGCACAGGACTCAATAAATGATAGGGCGTATTCATTATGTTCTTCGATCCCTGTGGCAACAGCAAAAATATTGGGATCAAAAATAATGTCATAGGGATCCATCCCGACTACATCGGTGAGGAGCGAGTACGCACGCCGACAAATTTCGACTTTTCTTTCTAGGGTATCCGCTTGTCCTTTTTCATCAAAAGCCATAACGACAACGGCCGCACCATAGCGTTTAACTAACTTTGCTTGCTCGATAAACTGCNCCTCGCCTTCTTTCATCGAGATAGAGTTGACGACACCTTTNCCCTGAATACATTTNAGACCCGCTTCGATAATTGACCACTTACTAGAGTCAATCATGATAGGAACTCGCGCTATATCAGGTTCACCGGCAATNAGGTTGAGAAACTTNATCATNACTGATTCTGAATCGAGCATNCCCTCATCCATNTTGATATCTATGATCTGGGCTCCGTTTTCCACCTGTTGCCGAGCAACTTGAATGGCAGATTCATAATCCTCGGCTTCGATTAATTTCCTAAAAACTGCAGATCCAGTAACGTTTGTTCGTTCACCAATATTGACGAACAAACTGTTTGAATCAATAGTTAAGGGTTCTAAGCCACTCAAAAGTAGCGCTTTAGATTTGACCGCGCGCTGTCGCGGAGGAAGCTCAGAAACAACAGTTTTAATTTGGTTGATATGGGTGGGGGTGGTGCCACAACAGCCACCCACAATGTTAAACAGGCCTTCTTCACCAAACTCTCGTATGATCTCGGCCATCTCAGCGGCAGATTGATCATACTCACCAAANTGATTGGGTAGTCCAGCATTGGGATGAACGCTNACATAACACTCAGATATCTGTGACAGNGTTTGNAGGTANGGACGCAGTTCAGTTGCTCCAAGAGCACANTTTAGTCCAATGGAAATTGGGTTAGCATGACGAACAGAATGCCAAAAAGCCTCGGTAGTTTGTCCTGACAGGGTGCGGCCAGATGCATCGGTAATCGTCCCTGAAATCATAATNGGAATATCAATGCCACGTTCATTCGCGACAGAGTCGATTGCAAAAAGTGCAGCCTTGGCGTTAAGCGTATCAAATATGGTTTCCACCATAATTAAATCAACCCCACCATCGATCAAAGCGCCCGTCGCCTCGCTATAGGTAGNGACAAGCTGATCAAAGTTGATGTTTCTAAAGGATGGNTCTTCNACNTCTGGGCTTAGTGAGCAAGTCCGGTTGGTAGGTCCAAGAATGCCAGCTACAAAAGTTTCTTGTTGGCCTGAGGCCTTAAAGTGATCGATGGNTTCTCGAGCGANTTTAGCGGCAGCATAGTTTAATTCATANACCANATCCTCAAGACCGTAGTCTGCCATTGAAGGTGCATTAGCATTGAATGTATTGGTTTCAATAATGTTTGCGCCCGCAGCCAAGTACTGTTGATGAATGCTTGAGATAATCTGGGGTTGAGTAAGGGTTAGTAGATCATTATTGCCCTTTAGATCACTCGGCCAGTCGGCAAAACGCTCCCCTCTATAGTCATTCTCCTGTAAATCGTACTGTTGAATCATCGTCCCCATTGCGCCATCTAAGAGGGCAATTTTATNATCTAGCAATTCACCCAGCTTCTTGCGGACTGAGTCTTCAGGGTTGATTGAACGANTCATGCNGCAGCCTCTACAGTANTATTCTCATTGGTGAGAGCTCTGCGAACTCCCAAAGCATGGCAAACCGCGTAGCAAAGTTCCGCACGATTCAATGTATAGAAATGAAAATCATTAACCCCCTCAGCTTGCAGCGCTATTACTTGCTCGATGGCGATATTTGCGGCGATTAATTGACGGGTTTCCGGTTCGGCATCTAGNCCAGCGAAAGCTGTCTCTAGCCATTTTGGTAGAGCAATACTGCTAGCCTTTGAGAAGCGTTGTAGAGTGGCAAAATTAGTGACCGGTAGTATGCCTGGAATTATTGGGTTATCGATTCCCATGCGCACTGCGGTATCGCGAAACCGTAGGTAGCTTTCAGTGTTAAAAAAGTACTGTGTTATTGCTTTACTCGCTCCAGCATCAAATTTTCGCTTTAAATTTTGCAGGTCAAAATGTGGACTTGGGGCGTCCGGATGAGTTTCCGGATAGGCAGCAACATAAATGTCAAAATCATGCTGTGCAGCCAAGCCCTCGACTAATTGCTCTGCGTAAGGAAATCCACCTTCAGTGGGCACATAAGCTGCTCCAGCGCCACCTTGAGGATCNCCTCTCAACGCCATGATCTTTCGTATGCCTAGTTCGTAGTATTCATCTGCGATGGAGGCTATATCTTCTTTTAGCGCGCCAACACANGTTAGGTGTGGCATTGCGTCAACAGTACCGCGTGCTTGAATAGACGCGATAGCATCAANGGTGCGCTCGCGAGTTGATCCGTCTGCGCCATAAGTAACNGATATGAACTCAGGGTTNAAAGACTCTAGCTTCTCAATACTCNTCCGAATCGTTTTTTCCATTGANTCGGTGTTAGCAGGNAAAAACTCAAAGCTAACCTTTGGTGTCATTGAGTTAGTTATATTTGTGTAGATTCTATCGCGTAATTCATGGGCTCCAAGTGCCACGTCTTGCTCCTTAATTTTATCTTGTTAGTAAAGTTTGTTGGCTATCAGTAATACAATATTTGCCTGCTTACCTGGCAGATCAGTTTGCGATGCTGGATCAAGGCCAGCATTGCGGCACCANGCTTTAATTGTGTTTGGNGAAATACCTAGTTCNATATTNTGGCTACTTTTTGCCGCTGTGAAGGCGACAATCATTAACCGGCCACCTGGCGCTAAAACACGAGAAGCTTCCTCAATAACAGCCGCGGGTTGCTCTGCAAAGTAGAGCACCTGATCGATGGTTACAGTATCAAAGTGATCATTAGGAAAGCGCATTTGATACATGTCATCTTGTCGTATGGTGCAGTGACCTAGACCTTGCTGTTGGAGCTTAGTACGCGCCACACTGGCCATTTTTTTCGAAATATCAACTCCGATACCGGTTCGGCACAGAGGCCCTAAAATCTCCAACATTCTTCCTGTACCAGTGGCTACGTCTAATAGTGTGCCTACAGGCTCATCNTCCATGGCAACTACAACTGCNGAGGAGAACGACTTNGGGTTTCCGTGTAGTTTGTGTAAACGTGTCCAGTCCGGCGCATCTTCTTCTATGTATCCNACGTTTAGTTTTTCTCGTTCTTTCATGATGGCCTGCAGGCGATGGCGGTCACTTTCTATTTGCGNATCATCTGNTGGGATATAACTTACAAGAGTAGAGATCAGATCAAAACCAAGACCTANAGTGGGAACTCTATAATAAACATGATGTTGCTCCCTGAACCGCTCTAAAATATTGGCGTCACAGAGCACTTTTAGATGCCGTGAAACTCTTGGTTGGCTTTGCTCCAGTGTAAGAGCGATCTCATTTACACTTAGCTCACCAGCTTGTAAAAGATATACAAGGCGAATACGCGTCAAATCAGCTAAAGCTTTGACGGTTGCAAGAACGGTGTCGAGTTGGNCTTGATTTTNCATNACTCTTTATATCAAAATATTTTAATATAAGGATATCGTTATATTTATAATCTGTCAATAAGGCAAAAGGACATTCATCAGAAACCCAGTAGGGGAGAAACATAGTTCATCGTTCAGATAGTAAGAGGGAGGTATCTAAGGTGTAGTCAAAATTAAAGAGCAGTTGAATTGACGTCCTTATGACATCAGAGATTCTATACCCACGATTAACAANCCCAAGCCAGTTATCCAAACAGCGCAGGCCACAAGGTCAACTAGTGAGAACTTGAGTCGAGAGGTCCCGCTAATACCTATCATCATTGGTACAAGGCTTCTCACTGCGGGAATGAGGCGACCACCGATTACGGAAAGCGTGCCATATTTNAAAATAAAGGCTTCACTTTTAGCTATCTCAGACATTCTTTTCTGTNCAAATGCAGTCTGATGAAGTTTGGGTCCAAACCAGCGACCTACGTAAAATCCAAGGTGATCTGATAGGCATGCGCCACCGAANGCTANCGGTAGTATCTGNGATAGNGTAGCAATCTGTTCTGTGTAAAGAAGGGTACTAACGGTTAATAGAATTACCCCAGACACAAAAAGGCCTATCCCGGGGCAGGCCTCAAGGAANGCTAATGCAGGAATCATCATCCAAGCATTTTGTTTGTTGCTGTTAAGCCAATTTAGTATCAGATCGTCGATGAGTCATACCTGTGATGTAGTTAAAGCAGGCTAGATAATACCAGACATGCAGAAATCTAGGAGGCGTAATTTTTAGGCTTAAGACCGCTTTTGGTATCAAAAAAAGTTTTGAGTTCACGAAGATCTGTATCTACATCTNCAGTGGGCTCCATGAGCCCTTCTATACCAATGGTCCTCGTTACACTATCCACATAGACCACGAGGATAGGCACCTCTGCAGTTGTTGCTACATGGTGGAATCCGCGNTTCCAATTGGCATTGGGGCTTCTTGTGCCTTCCGGAGTAATAATTAAGACAAATTCTTCACGTTCTTGATAGATACCAGCAATATAGTTGACTAGTGAGCTCGCTTGCTTGCGATTAACGGGAATAGCTCCGCAGTAGCGTAAAAACCAACCCAAGGGTCCGACAAATAGGGTGCTTTTAATCAGCACGCTAGGTTTTAAGCGCAGAACAGATACGGCTAAAACAAATAATATAAAATCCCAGTTTGAAGTGTGCGGCGCCACAATGAGTACATATTTTTTCTGATCTTCAGGAAGAGAGCCACTAACTCGCCATCGAATAACTTTCAAAATACCCCTAGATATGATGCGCAGAGTAGGGCTAAGTATCGGTGTAGAAAAAAGCGTGTATCGCATGAAGAACTCCTTGATGGAAACAATAATAGCCTAAATTGCTTATAACGGGAAAATTCATCACCAAGTCTATTGGCTATCGAATAATAAGAAGATACCATGAAGTGCTGCAAGCTATACGTGGTCGAAGCCAATTCCCATATGACTGCTTTATAAACGCAGTTACTCATTATGATAGCGCGCAATAATGATTAAAGATGTGATTTTTTTAGTATTGCGATTGAGGGATATTAGTTCATTGTCGAGGAGCTTTCTTGAACGATTTTTTGGAAACTGATTACTTGATAGTAGGTAGTGGTCTAGTAGGAATGGCATTTGCGGACACGCTATTTACCGAAACCGATGCAAATATCATTATTATTGATCGTTATGCCAAACCTGGCGGTCACTGGAATTTGGCGTACCCTTTTGTCACTTTACATCAACCTTCTGCGTATTTTGGCGTTAGTTCCAAAGAGCTAAGCCGCGGTGAAATTGATCATATTGGTCTAAACAAGGGTATGAGTGATCTTGCTACTGGTGCTGAATTACTTGCTTACTTTGATGATGTAATGAGGCAGCGTTTTTTAGCTAGTGGCAGAGTGCAGTATTTCCCTATGTGCGAATATGAAGGGGACGGTAAGTTTAGGTCTAAACTCACCGGCAAAGAACATTCTGTTGGTTACAAAAAATTGGTCGACGCTACGTTTTTGACCATCGCAGTACCATCTACCCACACTCCTAACTTCTCCATAGCGCCAGGTGTGAGCTTTATGCCCATTAACGACCTTCCTAAGGTTACTAACAAGCCAGCGGGGTATGTTGTCATTGGAGGGGGTAAAACCGGCATAGATGCTTGTCTGTGGCTTCTTGAGAGAGAAGTTGATCCAGATGATATCACTTGGATACGATCTCGTGATGCCTGGTTACTTGATCGAGCCAATACACAGCCGACAGAGGAGTTTTTTAGTTTCTCGGTAGGCTCACTGGCTGCCCAATATGAAGCTATCGGTGGGGCTACTTCAATCGAAGATATGTTCGATCGTCTTGAGGAGGGTGGCTATTTGGTGCGTTTGGATAAGAATATCCGACCTAGCATGTTCCATGCCGCTACGATAAGTCAGGGAGAGATTGCTCAATTACAGCGTATTAGAAATATTGTACGTATGGGTCATGTCAAAGCAATCGAGGCAGACCACATTGTTTTAGCTGAAGGTAAAATTGCGATCAGCGAAAATCATGTCCATGTAGACTGCTCCGCGAGTTTAGAGCGATCTTTTGGACATAAGCCACCGGTTCCAATATTTGATGGTAATTGCATTACTCCCCAAATGATAAGAGCTTATCAGCCTGCATTTAGTGCTTCCATGGCAGCTTATGTTGAGGTTAATTACAAAGATGAGGCTGAAAAAAATCGGCTTTGCTCGTTGGTGCCCTTGCCGAACAATGATGTTGATTTTATCCCCATGACCCTGGCCATGATGATGAACCAGTTTAATTGGACCCAAGATAAATCATTGCGTCAGTGGATTAAAAATAATAGGTTGGATGGGTTTACTAAACTAATTAGCAGCGTTGACCAGGATGATGACGAAAAAGTGAACATCTTGAAACGCATACAAAGCAACGCGATGCCTGCTATTACGAAGTTACAGCAATTTAATGTTGAGCTAGCTGAAGGAGCTAAAAATGAGTGAATTTCAAACCTATAAGAATGATCTGACGAAGTCTCGTGTTGTAGAGACTGATATAGGNCAAGCCCTTGCTAATTTGGCCCAAGGCGATATTTTGGTGCATATTGAGCGTTTCGCCTTCACTGCTAATAATGTCACCTATGGAGCGGCAGGTAATACGATTGGTTATTGGAAGTTTTTCCCCGCCAAGGATAATGCCAGCGACGAATGGGGCTGCCTGCCAGTTTGGGGTTTCGCAGAAATCACAGCTTCAAAGGTCGACGGTTTACCCGTTGGAGAGCGAATTTATGGATATTTCCCTCCGTCGGACTTTCTTGTAATGTCGCCAATTAAAGTTTCTGATGCTCGTTTTNTGGATGGCGCTACTCATCGTGCNGAACTTCCGGCAGTCTACAACAACTANCTCAGGCTGGCTGCTGAGTCTAATTATGATCAGTCCNTGGACAATATNCGTGCNTTGTTAAACCCACTGCACGTTACATCATTCTGTTTGTGCGATTCATTGCAAGAAGAAAGCTATTATNNTGNCGAGCAGGTGCTTGTCCTAAGTGCGTCTAGTAAAACGGCAATTGGAATGGCCCAAGGCTTGGCAGATGATGACGGTGCGCCAACGATTGTGGGTATTACATCTAGAGCAAACTATGACTTTGTGCAGTCTCTCGGNTGTTACANTGAGATTGTCTGTTATGACGAGTTAGACGCTATCAATAGNAGTAAGCCTACNGTTATGGTGGATATGGCTGGTAATAGGGCAGTGTTAGGCGCTCTGCATGGGTCGCTGGGTGACAACATGCTTAGTTGTGTCAGCGTTGGTATGACTCACTGGGAAACACTAGCTGATAACGATCCTTTGGCGGCAAAAATTAACCGAGAACGAAGTAGCTTTTTCTTTGCNCCAGCACACGTGCAAAAACGCATTGGAGATTGGGGACAAGACGGGTTCAACCAGCGTACAGGAGCATTCATGATGACCCGAATGCAACAGAGTGCAGGTTGGATGCGTGTAGAAGAAGTATCAGGGTTTGATGATTTCTCGAAGGTCTATGATGATGTAGTTGTGGGTAATATGAATCCCAACGAAGGTATTGTTGTACTAACCTCATAAATATATGGGATCCTCTTTAGACTCCATANAAGATTAGTGTTTAGCCAGTTGATTTACTGTTCTGCTGAANGTTGCGCTATCAACCTACTGTTAAATAAGGCAAAATGNACGGCGTTGTAGTTAAAAAATATTGGTGTAGTCGTGTTGGGAAGCAATAAATGAAACGTATAGTTGTGGGTATGTCTGGCTCAAGTGGTGTCATCTACGGCATCCGAATGCTTGANGTACTAGCGCAGAACCCTTTGGTTGAGACTCATCTNATTCTCAGCCAAGCGGCCANGATGAACATAGGCATTGAGACAGAATGGTCGGTGGCCGATGTTGAGGCCCTGGCCGACGAGGTACATAACAACAAAAATATTGGCGCCAGCATAGCTAGTGGTTCCTTCAAGACTGCTGGCATGATCGTGGTGCCATGCTCGATGAAAACGCTATCTGGCATTGCCAACTCATATGCAGAAAATCTAATTATTCGTGCGGCTGATGTAATGCTCAAAGAGCGTCGTCAGTTAGTCATTGTCCCCCGTGAATCCCCTCTGCATACTGGCCACTGCGAGCTGATGTTAAAAGCTAGCCAGATAGGGGCTATTATTTGCCCACCAGCGCCTGCCTTTTACACTGAACCCAAGACGGTAGACGACATTATCAATCACTCCGTAGCAAGAGTGCTTGATTTGTTTGATATTGAATCCGACAGCCTAAAACGCTGGCAGGGTAATGTCTAAAGACATCAATAANCTACATCAATTCTTGCATCAAGAGTCGGTATTAACTCTATCAACCCANGATGCTGAGGGTGATTGGTCCGCTCCGGTTCTTTATGTCGCTGACACTGCCCAAGACCAAATTACGCTGTACTTTTTGTCTTCAGCTAACAGCAGGCATACTACTGCNTTGAC
This sequence comes from Porticoccaceae bacterium, assembly GCA_002685195.1. Classification (GTDB taxonomy): domain Bacteria; phylum Pseudomonadota; class Gammaproteobacteria; order Pseudomonadales; family Porticoccaceae; genus HTCC2207. The sequence continues at coordinate 7,558 of NYWV01000011.1, read as the reverse complement.
TGAAGGTGATGTTGCTGCGGCGTCTATTTATTCAAATTACACTGGCCAGTGGCAATCAATTCGTGGTGCTCAGATACAAGTGTCTATTACTCGAGTTGATGACGCTGAGACCGGACCTATTGAAGCCCTATACTTTAGTCGATTTCCTGAAATAAAAGCCTTNATCGATAATCCGCAAACCAAGCAAGAGAAGTTAATCGGTGCGGCTTTTGCAAAGAGTTTTTTTTACCGCGCAGCACCATCCTTTATTCGACTAACAAATAATGCCGACAGTTTTGCTGGGCGCACCGAATGGCAGTTTTAGCTGACATTATTCACTCAGATTAAACAATTGTGTATTTCCCCCGCGAGCGACCAGGTTTTCGGTGCGAGTTCTTTCACTTAAAAAGCCCAAAAGCCAGTGATAATTATAATCAGCATTGATTTTGGGCCATTCAATCAGGGGAATAATANAGCCAGAGCGTTTAGCCATTTCTTGGCGTAGTGCTTTGCTATTGGNTCCAAAGCTGTTAGCAATCACGCCTGCAATATCTGGGTNCTGAATGAGGGANGCGCTATCGTCCAAAGCTANGGTTTGCAACATGCTTTTGGGNAGGCCTAACATTTTGTAATGGCTGAGTACGTCAATTACCATTTGGTGGTGATGCATACCTGCGCAGATGAGCAAGGAGCAACCACAGAGTAGGGCGCTGGCAATTTGCAATGTTATAGGCATCGCCGGGTCTTCATCTCTAATGATTAATATCATTACGCCTCGGCCATGGAGACTTAGTTGGTTGCTTTCGCCAGTTGGACCGGGCAGNTAAAGGGGGTGGGATAATTTATCTTTAACCAACGCTTCTAAAGAGGTTTCTGTGATGACCTCGCCTACTTTGAGCACCATGGTTACGCGCTCTTGAATTGATGTATGTGTCCATTTGGCCATCGCTGTTTTTGCCNTTTGTACTGAGTCAGATAATTGAGGAGAAAGGGGCTTGCAGTCATGATTAAAAGTAAAGTTAGTACTGGATTGATCGCCTATAGTACNTGCGTTAGAGAATCGATATAAATAGTTNGGGCCNCCTGCCTTCGGGCCAGTGCCTGAGAGACCGCGACCACCAAAAGGATTAACGCCCACGACTGCGCCGACAGTATTTCTATTGATGTAAGTGTTGCCGGCGATGGTGTTACGAAANACTGTTTCTGCGAAAGCTTCAATACGGCTATGAACGCCTAGCGTAAGGCCATAGCCAGTTTCGTTGATTTGATGAATGACTTCGCCAAGGTTTTTTGCTGAATATCGAATGACATGTAGTATCGGNCCAAATACCTCATCATCTAATTGGTTGATAGACTGTAGTTCAAAAACATGGGGTGCGACAAAACTACCATTTTTGCANTTAGGACCAAGTTCGACTTTGGCGATTAGCGTGGCTTCTTTGTTCATACGCTCTATATGCTCATGNAGTTCTGTTGCAGCACCAGAGTCGATGACGGGCCCCAAATCACTGCTCAATAGGCGAGGGTCACCGGCGTGCATTGANTCCATCGCACCTTTGAGCATNATGAGTACATTNTCGGCAATATTGTCTTGAATGTAGAGCACGCGTAACGCAGAGCAGCGTTGCCCTGCACTTAAGAATGCNGAGGTAATAACATCGTCAACTACTTGCTCGGGCAGAGCGGTAGAATCTACGACCATACAATTTTGNCCGCCTGTTTCNGCGATAAATGGCACGGGGCCACCCGCGCGTTGTGCTAAGTGATAGTTGATTCGTAGTGCGGTTGCTGTTGATCCAGTGAAAGCAATACCGGAAATTCGAGNGTCCTCAATTAAGAGGTTGCCAATTTTAGATCCGCTACCAAGTAANAAATGNAGCACATTACTNGGAACGCCAGCTCTATGAAAAAGCTTCACAGCATAGTTCGCAATTATTGGAGTTTGCATGGCTGGCTTGGCAATAACGCTATTACCTGCGGCCAGCGCAGCAGCAATTTGACCGGTAAAAATCGCTAGAGGGAAGTTCCAGGGACTAATGCATAAAAATACACCTCGGCCAGTATAGTTAGCCCCTTGTTCTTGAGATATTTGGCGAGATTGTAGAGCATAATATCGGCAGAAGTCGATAGCTTCGCGCACTTCAGAGAGGCCATCGTTTAGCGTTCGACCTGCCTCAGAAGCGATAATGGCAATCATCTCGGCAGTTTCCTGTTCCATAGAGTTNGCCACGGTGTCCAAGATGTCAGCACGATTAAGGTGGCCCAGAAGGTCCCAGTGAGGCTGAGCACTATAGGCAGATTCAACTGCTNGCAGAATNTCTTCTTCTTCCACCGTGCTGTATTGACCCAATAAGTGATTGTTGTCAGCCGGATTGAAGTGGTCCTGAAGAGCAANGCCAGAGCTAATGCCATTAATTAGGGAATGGACAGTAAAGAGATCACTAGATTTTNTTTGTACTACCGCTAACAGATCTTCTGTCTCTAGAGNTGAATCAAGATCAATACCCTTTGAATTTTTGCGGGGCTCATTTGCACTTTCAAATAAGAGCTCAGGTACGGGTATCATTTTNTGCTCATAGGGGAAGGTTTCCATAACTTCATTTCGAGTATCGGACAGCAATTCTTCCACAGGGGTTTTTTTGTCTAAAAATCGGTTCACAAACGAGCTATTAGCGCCATTCTCAAGCAAACGGCGGACAAGNTAAGGCAGAAGATCTTTGTGGTTGCCGATTGGTGCGTACACGCGAACAGGTATGGTTGTGTCAGGATATTGTTTAATTAGTTGTCTATACAGNCTGTGACCCATGCCGTGGAGCCGCTGAAATTCAAAATCCTGGTTGCCGGCAAGTTCAAGAATGATTAACGTTGTGTAGGCGTTATGCGTAGCAAATTGGGGGAATATTGCTTCAGGTGCAGNTAATAATAATTCAGCNCAGTGCTGGTAACACAGGTCGGTGTTGGATTTTCGGGTAAAGACGGGATAGCTTTTCAGGCCAAGCTCTTGAGCATGTTTAATTTCAGCGTCCCAGTAGGCACCTTTAACGAGACGCACCATCAAACGTCTTTTTGTATTTTGGGCCAGTTTAATCAACCATTTTGCGGTATCTGGCGCTCGTTTTTGATAGGCCTGCAAAACAAATCCCAGACCTTGCCAGCCTTCTAAATCAAGGTCAGAAGCCAGTACTTCGAAAATACTCAGAGAAATATCTAAGCGATAAGATTCTTCTGCATCAATGGACAGCCCAATATTGTGTTTTTTAGCTTGCAAGCAGAGCGCCTTGATACGAGGTAATAACTCTTCCATTACTCGTTGATATTGCGCAAAATAATAACGCGAATGTAACGCTGATAATTTTACGGAAATGCCATCAGCATCGTTTACGCTGTCTGGGCTCCCTGCGTTAGAGATTCCAATTTGCTCAATAGCGCTGCTGTAGGCCTGAAAGTAAGCCTCAGCATCAGCTTCAGTTCTGGCACCCTCACCAAGCATATCAAACGAAAACTTAGCCTTTGGTCCATTATGTTTAATGCCTTGTTTGATTCCTTCTTGAATTGATCGCCCAAGCACATACTGCCCCCCCATAATGCGCATGGCCTGCATAACGGCCGAACGAATAACTGGCTCGCCCATGCGAGCTGTTAGGCGCTTTAACCAGGTGTCTGTTTCGGTGGTAATATTTGAATCCAAACTAACCATGTGTCCGGTTAACATTAATCCCCACGTAGAGGCATTAACAAATAAGGATTCGGATTGGCCGCGGTGGTCGGACCATTTACCCCCTTGAATTTTCTCGGCAATCAACCTATCGGCGGTGAGATCATCGGGAACGCGCAGCAATGCTTCCGCTAGACACATCAGTGCTACGCCTTCATCATTGGCTAATCCAAACTCGAGTAAGAATGCATCAAGAGTACCACCACTATTTTTTTCCTTTCGACATTCAGTCACTAACTGCTGCGACGCTTTCAAAACTCTTTCTCTGGCTTCAGTAGATAAAGGATTCCCGTGCAATAACTGAGCAACAGACTCATGTTCGCCTTGATGNTCTTTTTGTCTAATTTGTTGGCGGAGCTCGCTAAGCTTCATTTAAATACCTTAAATTCATGTGAACGAATATGCTNTATTTTGTCCTAAATAGCTTAGTATAANCCTCCAACTTTNGTATTTTTGCAGGGTTTAATATTACTAAATACAAATTTATGAGATATTATGCTGATTAAAATTCTGGGATTTTCGGGCATAGAGTTTGATATTCTCTCAGCCGAGGGTTCAGAGTGAATAAACCGAAAGGGTAGCCAATGAAAACTGTTACTGAACTTGATCGAATTGATAGGCGTATTTTGAATGTACTGCAGAAAGATGGTCGGATCGCTAATGTTGAATTAGCTCGTCGAGTTAATCTGACCCCTACACCCTGTTTGGAGAGAGTAAAGCGTTTGGAAAAAGATGGCTTTATNACCGAGTATGTGGCCCTTATTGACCCAGTAAAAGCCAATGCCGCTCTTTGTGCTTACATCGAGATTCAATTGACAAACTCAACTACTGAGGCATTTAAACGTTTTAACCAACAGATGTTGGATTTACCTGAGGTGCAAGAGTGCCAGATGGTAGCGGGTGGTTTTGATTACCTGATCAAGATAAGAGTCACTGACATGCAGCACTATCAGCGTTTTTTGGGTGAGAAACTTGCTTCAATCAGCGATATCAGTCAGACCCACACCTATGTTGTTATTCAGGACGTTAAGTCCGAGACAGCGATCGAGATAAACGTTTAATTGATATAAATCCTCGGGACTCGAGCTGGCATACGCGTTAGTAACTCATAACCGATAGTGTCGCAGAAAGCGGCAACTTCATTGACTGTTAGTTGTGGCCCCCAAAGTGTGGCTTTGTCACCAATATTGACGCTATCTAGGTCTGTAACATCCACAGTAATCATATCCATAGATACTCGGCCGACGAGTGGGCAGCGAACACCATTTATCAGGACTGGAGTGCCATTAGGTGCCTGCCGAGGATAGCCGTCACCGTAGCCTACGGTGATCGTTGCGATGGAAGATGCTCTCTGAGCTGTCCAGTTAGCTGTATAGCCAACGGACTCTCCTGCGGCAATGTGACGCACTGAGATAATAGCTGACTCAAAGGTCATTACAGGCTTGAGCTGATCGGCGTTCTCTTGATTGACCGAGAAGGGGGAGTTGCCATAGAGCATGTAGCCTGGGCGTTGCCAGTCTCTGTAACTTTTTGGCCAGGCTAGAATCCCAGCGGAGTTGGCCAGAGAAAAAGCATGCCCGGAGCTCAGGTCTAGTGAGCTGACAGATTGATCAAAACACTCTAGCTGCTCGTCAGTTGCTTTGCTCTGTAGATCATCGGCACAGGCAAAGTGCGATGCTATTACCATCGTTTCTGCGACATTGTTGCTTGTTTTAAGTTCGTTGAAGTGAGTGTTAATTTCACCAGGTTGGAAACCTAGGCGGTGCATGCCGGTATCGACACCAAGCCACACAATGACTGGTCGATCTATGGAGGCAGTTAACACGGCTTCTTTTTGGACGGTGTTTTCAACCATCAGCCAAAAATCATTTTGAGCGGCAATAGCGACTTCATCTTTGGAAAAGGTGCCCTCTAATAACAAAATCGGCTGCTTTACCCCGGCTTCACGCAGTGCAATCGCCTCTTCTATGCAGGCAACTCCAAATGCAGGAGCCATATCAGCGAGTGCACCGCAGACCTCCAGAGCTCCATGTCCGTAGGCATTGGCTTTTACCATTGGCATAGACTGGGAATCAGGAGCTAAAGATTGAGCCAACATGAAGTTATCACGCAGTGCTTGGCGATCAATAATTGCTACCGTGGGTCTAGCCATGATGCGTATCTATCCTAGTAATCATATTTGTGGTTGGAGAATAGGGTTTGAGCCTTTATCCAGGTATCACCTATGTCACCAGTGCCCACTGGATTACCGTCAATTGTTGTAACCGCCCCAACTTCTTTAGTAGAACTAGTAATCCAAATCTCGTCAGCTGCATGGACTTCACTCATACTGACCACACGTTCTTCTACGGGTATGGAGCCGTCTTTTCGCAATATATCGATTAACATATTACGCGTTATTCCTGGGAGTAACTGATTATCGAGAGGTGGAGTAATTACCACGCCATCCTTCACGATAAAGGCGTTACATGAGCTGGCTTCGGTCAGTTCATTATTAGCATTATAGAGTAATGCCTCGTCATTGCCTTGCTCATGCCCCTGTTGAAAATGCAACACGTTCCCCAGCAACGCAGTTGATTTTATGTGGCAACGTTGCCACCTGAGATCTTGAGTTGTTATAACGCTATAACGTTTGGCTGCGGTTCTGTCAGCAATGGGGGAGGAGGGAATAGCGAAGGTAAAACCGAATATTGTAGGCGCAACTGCTTCTGGGAATGCATGATATCGCTTGTTATCAGCCCCGCGACTGACTTGTAGGTAGATCCCAAGATTGCCGTTACCGTTCTGAGTGAGTAATTCTTGGCACAGAGATTTCCATTGATCGTGGGTCCAGTCTAAGACTAAACCGATGCCCGCTAAACCATCTAGCATGCGGTCAATATGGCCGGTAAAGCCAAGTAGCTTGCCCTCGTAGGAGGGTATGACTTCATAGATTCCGTCGCCGAATAAAAACCCTCTATCTAGCGGTGAAATTTTAGCCTCACCTATAGGCATATATGAATCATTTAAAAAAGCGATACTCATAAATTTAACTGTCCTCTGGATTTGTAGGTTACGTCTTTGTGTTCCAGCACTATACGGCTCCGCAAATAAAACCGGACTGAAAATAGTAGCAGTAGAGGTGCTTTTAGACAAAGGAAATCGGTTTTAAACCTTAACTAAACGAAACCAACCATAAAACAGATAAACAGGTTTACCTTGTAAATCGACGCCTTAGCTTGTGGTTTTCAGCAGATATTAAAATCCTGACAAGGTCTGGAGATCTTTGACTAATTGCTGACTAACTGAAGAGGCAACGCTGTCCTCTGTCAGAGTATTCTCACCGGTTACTCCGTCCACACTGCCAGCGTCGGATAAAAATGTTAAGACTGCATCATTGTCCCAATCCGATAACATATCTTTTTCTACTAGAACTGAGATCAATGCTAAGAGGCCGTGGGCAGCCCAATTAGAGATGTCTGCTAGCAAAAGCTCATCACAGGTGGTGGTAGATGGCTGAATGTCGAGTTTAGTGAGAGCATCGCCAATATTCCCCATGCCGATTTCATTTCCACCATCGCCAATGGCGATAGTTGGACAGGTCGCAAGAGACATAAAGCGATCAAAGTTAGCGCAATGTTTCGAGATATCTACGCCTCGCATATTGTAATAACGCCCATCGGCTGCTTGGCCAGGGCGCTCAATAGAAATAATTAATGAAGGATTATGGCGCTCAAGAATTGATTGGGTCTCATCTAGATCAAAATGTATCTCTTGGGTAGTAAATGATTTTTCGAATAGCTTTGCCAGAGGCGCATCACAAACCATTATGGGGTTTCCACCCATGCGTTTTATGGCGTGGTAAAGCGCGATAGCGCCAACGGG
>NYWV01000065.1 GCA_002685195.1 Porticoccaceae bacterium | reverse complement strand
AATCCCCCCGCCAAAATCTCAACCCAGGACAGGACAGCACCGGACACAACAAGCCGCAACAGATGCAACGGACAAACCCGTCACAGAAGACGAATCAGACTCTGACTGGACTACAGAAAAAACTACTGATCTACCTGTTGATGCAAGTTGGGAGGAAAGTTTTAACACGTCTACCCCCGCTTCAAGTGGTATTGAAGAGGGTAACTGGGAGCAGGTTTATAATGTCACTGAATCGCTTCAAGATCACCTATTGTGGCAACTCAACTTAACGCCTTTCTCTCAACGTGATCAACAGATAGCTGAAGCATATATAGATGCGATTGAACCCTCAGGCATGATTAGCGGCAATCTATCGGATATTCTCTCCTACCATCATGCCAAAGATACCGACGACCCAATCGAAGATGACGAATTACTAGCCGTGTTGCATCGCCTCCAACAGTTCGATCCTCCGGGAATTTTTGGTAGAGATGTGAGAGAGTGTCTTCTGATTCAGCTTAATCAATTATCCAAAGAAACTCCTTTTATCGAGCAAGCACTCCGACTTGTATCTGATTTCTTAACAGATATTGCCTCCATTGATTTAGCCAGTTTAGGTAAAAAAACACGCTATTCTGTTGAGGAGTTGCAAGGTGCACTCAAATTAATAAGAAGTTTGAATCCCCGCCCGGGTGAATCAGTATCTGTTAATGATGCTGAATATATCGCTCCAGATGCCTATGTTGAGAAAATATCGGGGCGCTGGAAAGTCAGGCTAAATAATTCTAATGTTCCACGCTTAAAAATTAATTCGGCCTATTCAGATCTCATTAAACGCTCAGACAATAGTGATCAAAATCAATACTTAAAGGATAATTTGGCCGAAGCACGTTGGTTTCTGCGGAGTATTGAAAGTCGAAATGATACCTTAATGCGCGTTGCCATAACGATTGTCGAGCTTCAACAGGGTTTTTTGGATCATGGCCCAATAGCAATGAAACCGATGGTCTTATCAGATATTGCGGTGAAATTGGAATTACATGAATCAACAATTTCGCGAGTGACCACGGCTAAATATCTGGCTACGCCACAGGGAATTTTCGAACTAAAGTATTTTTTCTCAAGCCATGTTGGCACTTCAGCTGGCGGAGAGTTTTCATCAACGGCAGTTTGCGCTATTCTTAAAACTCTGATCGGCGCAGAACAGCCTTCAAAGCCCCTAAGTGACCATAAATTAATGGCGCTGTTGGAGAACCAAGGTATCCAAGTTGCAAGACGAACGGTTGCCAAATATCGTGAAAGTTTAGGTATACCCTCGTCAAGTCAAAGGAAACGATTTGAAAATGCTAATTAAAAGGAGTACCACATGCAGATGACAATAAGCGGGCACCATCTAGAAATNACAGATCCAATTCGNGACTACGTTACCAGTAAATTATCTAAACTAGAAAGGCATTATGAACAAATAACCAGCACCTCAGTAATTCTGACGGTAGAAAAATTGCGACAAAAAGCGGAAGCAACTGTGCATGTCACTGGGGCGGAGCTGTTTGCGATTTCGGAGCATGAAGATATGTATGCCGCTATCGACTCTCTCTCGGATAAATTGGATAGACAGCTAATAAAGCACAAAGAAAAACATCGAGGCCATTAAAGCAACAGATGAAGATAAATGATGTATTGACCCATGCTACCACCCAAAGTGGGTTGTCTTGGTCAAGTAAAAAGCGAGTTCTTGAGAACCTTTCTTCTCTTATAAGTGATTATTTGGGTGGCGACGAGGAACAAACCGATAGCCTGTTCCATAGTTTTGTAGCAAGGGAAAAATTAGGTAGTACTGCTATCGGCGATGGAGTGGCTATCCCTCATTGCCGTGCTCCTGGCTTCAAACGAATTCATGGTTGTTTAATTACTCTTAAAACCCCAGTTGATTTCGACGCTTTTGATGACAAACCTGTTGATTTNGTTTTTGCTCTAATAGTNCCCGAGGAAAAAAATGATGAACATTTGGCGACGCTGGCAAGGGTTGCTGCGTTGATGCAAAAGGACGAATCCCGTCAGAAACTCCGAGAATGCACAACAAACCACGACCTGTATGAAACAGCTTTAGCNCTAGAGCGGTCAACTTAATGTTACGCCTGGTGATTGTCAGCGGCCGCTCCGGTTCGGGCAAAACATCTGCGCTGAATATCCTCGAAGATGTCGGCTTTACCTGCATCGACAACTTACCAGCTAGCTTATTGTCAAACTTAATCAAGGAACTCAACTCGGAGGATAGTAGAAGTAACTCTCAACTGTCTCTCATTAAGAGTGGGGCATCCGAAACTATTGCTTGTGAGACTAAATTAGCGGTGGGTATCGACGCTCGCAATATAGTTGGTGATCTCAATAAACTACCCGAGATATTAAGTAAGCTGGAAGCAGGAGGCATCGATGTAAGCGTACTTTTTCTTCAAGCTCGTCGCAGTGAACTGATTAGACGCTATAGTGAAACTAGACGAAAACATCCTTTGAGTAGTGGCGATATCAGCCTGCCTGAAGCAATTGATCTTGAAGAAAAGATACTATCTCCAATTTTGAATATCTCTGATAGAAATCTGGATACATCCGGACTTTCATTGCATCAATTAAGAGATCTTGTCAAAAATACTATCGATCCTAAGAGTACTGGNCATATGTCGATACTGTTTGAATCTTTCGGTTTTAAATGCGGTCTACCCGATGCCTCTGACTTTATTTTTGACGTGCGGTGCCTTCCTAATCCCTACTGGAAACAAGAGCTTAGAACGCAAACTGGTAATGATATAGGGGTTATTGAATTCCTTGAGGGTCAAGTAGAGGTAGCTTCAATGCTNGCCGATATTATTGGTTTTCTAACCCGCTGGATCCCTAAATTTCAAGCCAATAATCGTAGCTATTTAACTATCTCAATCGGATGTACAGGTGGCCAGCACCGTTCTGTATACTTGGCAAATCGTCTTCATGAGTATTTTTCAAGNAAGCATCCTTCTGTCCAGGTGGTTCATAAGGAGCTTCCTTGATGAAATGTAATGATTCGCTCTAAAATTCTCGTTATTAATAAACTGGGACTCCACGCCCGTGCTGCGACTAAATTAGCTAGCACGGCTGGGCGTTACTCCTGTTCCATCAGGACAGGAACTCAGGAACCTCTGGTAGATGCAAAAAGTATTATGTCGTTAATGCTATTAGCTGCAGCCCAAGGGACAGAACTCATTTTTGAATTTGATGGCCCAGAGCAAGAGTTAGCGTGCCAAGCGATAACTGATCTGTTCGCTGATTATTTTGGTGAAGGAGAGTAATTTGGTCTCGTTTAGGGCTACGGTCAAATGACAACCGTAGTCTAATTTAAATATCCCCTATCGAATTTCTCCATACAAAGTTAGAATGGGGACTAGTCCAGCACCATGTGGCTCGACCGGGAAAGCGATGTATGATTATCAACGATAATTTACTTACCAAACTTGATAGCGCTCTNGATTCAGTAACATTGAATCAGTTCCGTCATGCCCTTAATAATCTTTCACCCCCAGATATCGCACATCAACTTGAGACTGCACCACCTAAGTACCGGCATGTTCTATGGGAACTTATCGATCCAGACATCTCTGGTGAGGTACTTCATGATCTTTCAGATGAAATTCAATTAGAGTTTTTGAATAAGATGGACGGGGCTGAAGTGGCCCTATTAACAGAAGGTCTCGATGTCGATGACATAGTGGATATTCTTCAGCAATTACCGGATCAGGTCATCCCAGAAGTACTGAAAGCGATGTCNGTGCAAGACCGTCAGCGTGTGGAGTCNGTTCTCACTTACGCGGAGGATACTGCTGGGGGTCTTATGGATCCCGAAGTTATTACTGTTAGACCGGATATTAATGTTGATGTTGTNTTGCGGTATCTAAGACGATTTGAAGAGATTCCAGATATTACTGACAACCTTTTTGTCGTTAGCCGCAATGATACTTTCTTAGGCAACTTACCAATCAGTAAACTCCTTACTTCATCACCATCAACCACNGTNAGAGAGGTTATGAATACTGGNGTTAAGGCAATTGATGTCAACTTGATTGATTCAGAGGTTGCGCTTAGNTTTCAGCGCTATGACTTAGTATCTGCACCGGTTATTGATGATCAAAATAGATTATTAGGACGTATTACAATCGATGATGTTGTTGATGTTATTGTGGAAGACGCTGACCACTCATTGCTCGCAATGGCAGGTCTNAGTGANACGGAAGATACATTTTCATCAATTAGTCGAACTGCACCGCGCCGCGCCATATGGNTAGGTGTTAACTTAATTACAGCTATCGTAGCATCCTCCGCGATTAGTCTGTTCGAAGCGACTCTGGATAAGCTGGTTGCCCTCGCCATCCTGATGCCTATTGTTGCTAGCATGGGGGGCGTGGCAGGAAGCCAAACCCTCACCGTAGTAATTCGAGGTATGGCTTTGGGGCAAATTGAACGGGGAAATATAAGTTGGCTGCTAAGTAAAGAGTTTGCTGTAGGCATTGTAAATGGTCTTTTGTATGCCCTATTGGTTGGTTGCATCGTTTCTATATGGTTTCAAGATGTAAGAATGGCCGTTATCATCGGCCTGGCGATGGCTATTAACTTAATAGCTGCCGCACTTACCGGAACAATTTTACCTGTAATACTAAGGTCTCTAAAAATTGACCCTGCATTAGCTGGTTCAGTTATCCTCACCACGATTACGGATATTGTTGGTTTCGTATCCTTTCTTGGGCTCGCAGCAGTATTTCTTGTGTAATGGANGATTCTAAAGAAAAANCTGAGTATGACGGACCAAGTAAATCTCAACTCAAAAGAGATAGTCATGCATTGCAAGCTATGGGTAAAGAATTGGTGGAGATGCCTGAAGGAAAGCTTCAAAAATTTAATTTACCAGAGGCTCTAGAAGAAGCCATCTACGAAGCTCGAAGATTAAAAAGCCGAGAAGCGAAAAGACGTCACTTGCAGTATATCGGTAAACTAATGCGTATCTCAGATATCGACGATATNCAAACAACACTCGACAAGATGGACCATCAATCTCTNACTTACCGNCAACATTTTGCGGAGTTAGAGCAGTGGCGCGACAGACTNATTAACGGAGGAAATNCCGCCATTGATGAATTTGTGAATGACCACTCNCTTGCAGANCGCCAAAAGTTACGTAATCTGCAACGACAAGCCAATCGCGAANACGANCTTAAAAAACCGCCGNTGGCCAGTCGAAAGCTTTTTGCTTATATCAGATCACTAGCTGAATAANTTTATTTCAAGCNACCAAATAATATTNAGTTGGCCAATATCCACTAAATAGANANACATTTTCTCGCTCAACTGGTTGCTACTATTTCTTATNNCCACTNGATTGCACGGGAANTNGAGTNTCAATAGGCTTTTCATCTANTTGNNCAGCGAATATTTTATCAACAGAAACTTCGATATCATCCCACGGGCCATTTAAGTTATAGCTGATACTGGAGAGTCTATCTACTTGCTTCTCTACAATCTTACTGGTTACGTAAACTCCTGCGGCTGCGGGAATACCTCCNAAGAGAGCAACTACCCATGGTAAGTTGGTAGCCACTGGTAAAGTCGCAACAAGTTGTGCATCCGCAGTTTCATTAAGTAGATTGAATTCCCCCGCCATACTCATACGACCTGAGGGCATCTGCATTTTGAGTGGATCTAAAAGACGTGCACGTCCTTCATCAAATTCCACTTTACCTTGGAGATTGTTATACGCTAAGTTTTCTCCTACNACATCAGAGAAATCTAACTGTAATCGCCGCAACCAATTTGCAAAATTAAATAAACTAACTAATTTTAATGCTGCACTAGCACCTCCAGGCGAGGTATAAAAACTACCTTGATTGAGCTCTACATAGAAGTTTCCAGCNATNTTTTGTNTAGAAAAATTCCAAGGTTGATCCAACCACTCAAGNTCTAGAACTAACTTCCCTGACTGGCTATCTACTGGCGTGGGTATTTCAAGGCCNTCAAAAAGATCGCCTATATTATTGATGCCCACTGGCCCAGTCAGCCGGCTGGAATATTGCTTATCATCAAATCCCCAGAAAAACAGAGCCTCTCCTTCCTCAGCTAGTTGGCCTGGCCTTAATCCAAAAATATCTCCTTCAATATTCTTGAACGCTGCTCCCTCTGAATTTGGCCGTAATTGAAAAGATATATTGCCCCACAATTTTTNATCGACAGCCACACTTTCCAAGACNATATCTGATGCTGGAAATGTTCTTGGATCTAATGATTGACCGCTTACTTTCTCTGCCAAAAAGTCTTTAGACATACTTAGCCTAGTCAAAGTTAGCTTCGGCACATCGCCGAGGGCGTCGTCAATTAATAACTTTCCATCAGCAAGATTACTAAAGAACTGCAAATCAATTTGGCCATCAATAAACTTAGTTTCTGATTTGATCTGTTTTAACTCTAAGGCACCCACTTCAAGAAAATCAAAGTTCATATCAAAGACTGGATACCATGTGGGTTGAGTCTCAGAAGGCTGTTCACCAAATAAGGTCGCAATCGGACGCCAGGAGTCAAGATCTACCGTTGGTAAATAAACTGCAATTAGCATTTCATTATCAGAAGGAACACTTGCTGTTCGATCAAAACTTGCAACACCTCTACTGAAGATGCCTTCAACAAAACGTAGATCTGCAACCAACTTATCTCCCATGNTTCCCTCNATGCGGGTCAATCCAGANTCAAAGTGCAATTTCAAAGCAAGGTCTCGTTTTTCGCTAGCANTTTTCCCCAACGGCCACGGAAGGATTATNTCATTGGATTCTAACTGGCTGTTTATGAGTAAAGTCACTGGGCTNAGGTCGTCTAATCCCAAANTTAATGAATCCTGAGCAATCTCAGCTCCACCCTTAATAGTCAATTCTCCCTCAATGGGNATGTTGCCNGTGACAACTTTAGTCCATGGAAAATTNACTAGCTGGTTAAGACTCGCTGGCTCAACGATAGTATTTATGAAGATCCGTTGCACACCATTTCGCTTTGCCAGATTCGCGGACAAATCTTGGTTCCACAATTGACCTATGATCGAATCAGAATACAGGCCCCTCTCATTTGAGAAGTTAAGAACGCCATTCATTTGAGTAAGTCTAACAGGCGTATTAGGAATAGATAAATGTGCATCAATCAGGGTACTCGAAATATTATAAGTACCTGCGGAAGAGCTCCCTCCCGANTGTTTTAAAGGAACCTGAAGAGCTAATTGAGNTTCNACTTTTCCCTCATACTCCCAGCTNGGCAAAGGACCGAGATTATTAACCAATGATGAGTTGGCTAGGATANCAATAACCTCGGAAACACTCGAATCAAGTTCTCCATTGATCGTTAATAAATTAGACTTGGGATGTCCAAGAGGATAGCCTCCCAATTCTAAGCTGGTATTCAAGATATTTGCACCACCTATAGTTCCCCGAGACACTTCTCCTTGAGTAAAACGATCATCAACTAACACTATTGCATCAAAGTCTCTGAGCCCAAGCCATTGGGGATGATAATCAAGAGCTGCAGCCTCAACATCAAACATCAACTGCGTGGNCCTCATTACCGTTCCATCAACGCCAGGACCGGCCCTCTGAAGTAATCCAAACTCTCTGACGTTTCCCTTTAAATTAGAAGCTTCTAGCCATTTTAGTAATGAGGGTGACAATTTNTAGGGCAAGTATTCATTAAAATAAGCTGCATTAATATCAGACGCGCCAATGATCAGAGCAACTTCAGGTATGGATTTGTTTTTATTGCGCTCCACCGAAAATAGAAAATTAGCATTACCTGCTTCGACTTGAGCAGTAATATTAGAACTTCTAATGATTAAATTTTTATCGGGGCCATTAAATTGAGCGTGAACGGTTCCCACCGCTTTCTCAACTGGCAAGTAGTCCTTGTACACCTTCGGGAAAAATAGCTGAAATCCATCATTATCTTCGATATGGAAAAGCGCTTTTGTGCCGTCTATTTCTAGGTATCCATTAACGCCTTTAATCCCGGGTGCCCCTTTAAAAGGAGAAACGTTGATATTTTCTAAGTTAGCTGAGGCAAAGTACCCGGATTTATTGTGCCCAAAGGTTAGAACGCTCAGCTCCCCTCTAGGCCGAAGCTTATCAACGGTTGTTAAAACGCTATCTGTCAAAGCATCNGTTTTNNCNAGCAAGTCAGACAGCAGATTTANATTCAAATGATTAATCGAAACATCAAAATCCTCCCACTGAGAGCCCAGCCTCTCACTGAAGACAACATCTAGTGGCTCTATTTGTGTATTAGACCAATCAAAATCAAGACTCTGGAAACGAAACCCCCAACTTGACCCTGGGATATACCAACCAATAATATCTGAACTCANATTAGTAATAGGCGGCACATCAGCCAACCAATCCAAGGACACTTCAGAGACTGACATGGTCCCCTCAATATCTATTCTTCCGCCTTGGCTTATATCTAACCAGATTTCACTATTTGCTCCAGCTTTAAATTGNTTAAGCTCACTAAATGAACCTGGCATTAAAGATTTCCCCAACTCTACCAGNGGCGCTGATATATCAAAGTTCTGAATCTTTAGATAACCTTGGGCGTTATATGAGTCAAGATCTGACGGATTTCCATATCCCTCTAAAACAAAAAGGGCGGGAACATCCTGTTCTGAGAAGTAAACCGACATTTCACTACGATGGAACTCGTCGTCGTTCTCAACTTTGACCGATGCCCCTTTAATACTAGTTGATTCACCTGAGAATGATTGAAGGTCAATATGAATGTTCTCTAAATGAATCAACCTACTGTGCATAAAGGGTTTTAAAAGCTCACCCAAGTCTGTTTCAGCCCCTCCTGTAAAGCCTTTCAAACTCCAACGCCCTGCAGAGTCTTCCACCATTGTTATCGATAGATCATCAATAACTAACTCTCTCCATACCGCATTGGTATGCCGAAGGCTTCTAAATAGATCCAGTTCTGCTCGAATTTTGTCTACCACCAGCGAAGGGCTTTGGTCAGTATCAATAATGGCCACACTGGCTACTTCCAATATGGGCACTAGCCTCGGCCACTCGCCACTTAATTGACCAAGAGAGACTTCCAATCCAATATTATCTGAAAGCAATTTTTCAATATCTGGACGCAAACTATCCACTTGACTAATAGTTTGCCTACCAACCAAGACAAGAATCACAATGCCAATAATCAGAGACACACCAGTGACAAGAAGCCAGCGAGTCCAAGAAGCGTTAGTGATTACTAATTTATCAGTCATTTTGCGGTCTCAAACCGAGATAATATTAAATTTCTCTCTAACAAACGATGACTCTAATGAGAGGTGAACTAAGCATTTTCTGGATTTCTCAAAATCCTCTAAAACAGAGCTGTTGGTCATCGATAAATACTCGATCACCTCAGAAGCTGCCTGTATTTTTAGATTTTTAGCTTGATAAATTTTGGAGACTCGCCAAAGCTCTCTCCAAATTTCATAGCTAACGGTCTCTAAGGATTTTATCGCTCCTCGACCAGCACAGCCAGAACAATCATCATTTAATACATGCTGTAGGGATTTATAGGTCCTTTGTCGACTGATCTGCACAAGTCCAAGTTCTGTAAATTTTGAAACATAGTTTTCAATCCGGTCACTACTCATAGCGCGTTTTAAAATTTCTAACACTGAATTCTGGTTTTTTGTTTTATTCATATCAATAAAATCTATAACGATAATACCGGACAGGTTGCGAAGCCTTAATTGCCGAGCTATGGTTTTTGCAGCCTGACAATTCGTCTCATAAACAGTTTGTTCTGGATCACCGCGACCTATGCTAGCTCCTGTATTAACATCTATAGCAACGAGAGCCTCCGTTTGATCAATAACTATGTATCCACCGCCCGCAAGATCAACTTTTCGGTGCAATGCTGCGTCTATTTCTTCATCAATTTTGTATTTGCGGAACAGCGGCTCTTCATCCCCATAATAGATCAGAAAATCCTCAAGCCCTGGCTGGATTAATTCACAGTATTCGTACAAGTCAGAAACGGTCTCATGGTTATCTACGGTTATACTTTTTAAGCGAGTACGGTCTATGTCTCTAATTAACCGTTGCTCAACAGAAAGCTCTTGATGAAGACAGGCCGGTGTTTGAGCGCGAGCCTTTTTACCTTGCAATGACGACCACAGAAGCTGTAAGAACTGAGCATCTGACTTTAAATCCTTAAGATCACAGTCTTGACCAGCAGATCGGACAATATAACTACCCTGATTAGTGTCATCGTCGGTGTAACACTCTCTCAAAATAGAAATTAAACCCTCTTCAAGACGCTCCCTCTCCTCTTTCGCTTTAATTAGACGAGATATCTTTATGCCCTCACGCCCGGGCATGAAAACCAGATACCTTGAAGCTATTGAAACTTGAGCAGTTAGTCTAGCCCCTTTATCTCCTATCGGCTCTTTGACAACCTGAACGATAATTGATTGGCCATCATGCAGCAGGTGTCTAATTTCAATTCCTTTATCTGCGCCAGTTTTACTTTTTCGCGTCTGAGGTATCGGATTTACATCATCGACATGTAAAAACCCAGTACGACTTGCACCAAAATCAATGAATGCTGCTTGCAACCCAGGCATTACCCTAACAACTTTGGCTAAGTAAATATTGCCCACGATACTTGATTCATCCTCACGCTCAACATGAACTTCTTGAACGATATTCTCCTCTAGCAAAGCAACGCGTAGCTCACCTGGAATACAGTTAATAAGAAGTTCATAATTCATATCTGTAGCCATTTAAAGTGGGGGGCTCTGGAGAGCTTGCCAAATAGGCACATCAAATCTATTAAGCAAAGAGCAAGTTTCTACAATTGGCAAACCCACAACACCGCTATAACTTCCTAGGATTTCTTTGACAAAAATTGAACCGTATCCTTGAATGGCGTAGCCACCTGCTTTATCTTTTGGCTCGCCCGTTTGCCAATAAGAGAGAATTTCTTGGTCCGAAATAGCCCTGAAAGTTACGGAAGTTTCAGACACCAAAACGCCACTATTACTCCTATTACTCATTGCTACTGCCGATAGTACACTGTGTTTGCGGCCAGATAATGATGTAATCATTTCTCTGAACGCATCAAAGTCACTGGGTTTACCAAACAATTGCCCATCGCACACAAGAATAGTATCAGCACCAAGAGCCGGCCTATCGGAGATTTCTAACTGGCATACTTTATTAGCCTTTTCAAAAGCCAGGCGAGAGACATACTCAAGTCCTGACTCACCCACTCGCGGACTTTCATCTATTTCGGGGACTACAACAATATATCTGACACCAATCTGGCTCAATATATCGCTACGCCTTGGCGAGCCAGAAGCTAGGACAAGGTCGTAATTCTGGCCATCATCTGGGGAATCAGTTTCGTTTATAGTTAACATTTTTTAAAAACCAATCAATGAAAGGCCACACCAAAACCGAGACGAGAGCTGCCATCGGTATATAGCTATAGTCAGTTGGAATTTCCCACATTGAAAATACCATGTTTCTCAAAATTTCAGCCAAAATTGTTAGTAAGAAAATAAATACACATCGATGAATCAAGGAAAAATATACTAGCCACCCGCTAAGAAAGAGTGGAATCGCGGCAATAATCGAGAAGGTTAAGACATGCAGTCCGATAGGAGATCGGAATATGATATCTGCTAATAGTCCTACTGCGGCAGCAAAACCCACTCCCCATTGGCTAGGCTGAAAAATAACCCATCCAACCGCCACTAATAGCAAAAAGTTAGGCTTCCAAAGCAGGAAATAACCAGAGACTGGAATGAGTTGTAAAATCACTGCCATGGCGATCGAGATAATAACGCCCATGCCCGGTCCTAATCGGATCACTGAGAATTCCCTATTGTTGTACCGTCTTTTGAGGTAAACACTAATAAAAGATATTTGCTCCGGTCCATTTCAGCAGCCGGCTCCACCTCCACATCAATAAAGTTGGCCCCTGGATTTCGCTTAATTCCAATGACGCGCCCCACGGGATATCCTGACGGAAAACGTCCACCCAAACCTGAACTCACAAGTTGATCACCTTTTTTGATATCGGCAGTCGAAGAAATAAACCGAAGTCTCATCCTATTGTAATCTGAGGTTCCCTCCGCAATCGAGCGCATACCATTACGTAGTACCTGAACAGGAATCGCATGTGTGCTATCGGTTATCAATAAGGCAGTACTGTGACTTTCAAAAACTGCTGTTATTTGGCCCATCAACCCTTCGGCATCCAAGATAGGTTGGCCAACATAAACATTATCTTCAATCCCTCTATCAACAATGAGCGTGTGACTTTTTGGGCTTGGAGAAACACCGATAACCTCGGTCACTAGAACACTATCCATTAAGAGCTCTGTGGCATTGAGCAAAAGACGGAGGCGAAGATTTTCAGCCGCAAGCTCTGCCATCCTTTGCAATTGTCCTCGATGAATTAAGTTTTCTTGATTTAAGCGAGTATTTTCTGACTCTAAATCAGAGCGATCGGATAAGATTAACTCACCCCAGGCGTTCAATTGGGATGGAATATTAGCTAACCAATGCAGTGGAACTAACGCTTTATCTGAAAATCTTTCGATAGGTTTCAGCCAATCGGTATAGCTGTGAATGCCCATCATTCCAGTTGCCAAAGCAACAATTAAAAGAATCCTACGAACGATCGAAGATGGTTTAGCGAAAACTTTGCTAATGATAGTGCTCCCGATAAATCAGTAGTAATAGAACTCTGAGCTACCCGACAAACCCTCTAAAAAGCTAGCTTGTTGAGCTTGCGGTTGTCCATCATGTCGAGAAATTCACCACCACCGCGGGCGACGCAAGTTAGCGGCTCTTCTGCAACAATGACAGGTAATCCTGTTTCGTGGGCAAGAAGCTTATCAAGGTCTTTGAGTAGCGCGCCACCGCCTGTTAGTACGATTCCAGCTTCAGCAATGTCAGAGGCCAACTCCGGCGGTGACTGTTCCAGAACACGCTTGACCGCCTGAACAATTCCCACCAAAGGTTCCTGAAGCGCACCGAGAATCTCATCACTAGTCAATGAAAAACGTTTTGGAATACCTTCTGCAAGGTTGCGTCCTCTTACTTCAATTTCGCGAACCTCTTTTGCTAAATAGGCACCGCCAATTTCCATCTTAATTCGCTCAGCGGTAGTATCCCCAATGACACTACCATATTCTCGTCGTACAAAATTAACGATAGCCTCATCAAACCTATCGCCGCCTATACGAACTGAATCGGCATAAACCACTCCGCTAAGGGAAAGAATAGCAATTTCGGTTGTCCCTCCACCGACATCGACTACCATGGAGCCTACCGCCTCTTCCACTGGCAGCCCAGCCCCTATAGCAGCAGCCATAGGCTCATCAATTAAATGTACTTCTCTGGCGCCAGCATGATAGGCAGCTTCTTTAATTGCTCTACGCTCAACTTCTGTCGCCATACAAGGAACACAGATAAGGACTCTTGGGCTTGGAGGAAAAAAACTTGTGTCATGAACTTTTTTAATGAAATGCAAAAGCATTTTTTCCGTCACTTGGAAATCAGCAATAACCCCATCTTTGAGTGGACGGATCGCGGTAATATCGCCAGGAGTCCTGCCCAGCATTCTTTTAGCATCAACGCCCACAGCATCGACAATCTTTTGTCCCATTTGTTGTCGAATTGCAACAACTGAAGGTTCATTGAGAACAATACCTTTCTCACGAACGTAAATAAGCGTATTTGCTGTACCTAAATCGATCGATAAATCGCTGGAAAACATACCACGAATTCTTTTGAGCATCTGCAAAACTTCCTAAGTTACAACCATCATTATCAAAGCCATGTGATAACGATGTTTTAAAATTAACGGGCAACAGTTTAGAAACTGCTAAAAACTACATTTAGTAGTCGATTCTAGCTGATCTTGAGGCAAACTTCCTACATCTATTAAAAATTAACGTAAATTTCCCTGAAGCACTGAGTTTTATGTCTTCTGAGAAGTGATCTGAGTAACCAAACTGCGCCATTTATGGTACCTTAGCCACCTTGGTAAGGGGGAAGTTAGCGTTCCTAACCAAACTCGACGAAAATATCCTAAAAGATAGGCCAAAGAATGACCATTAAACGAGAAGAAATTGAAAAGTTGGCGACATTATCGCGACTTTCGATTGACGAAAAAACAATAACCGATGTAACGGATCGGCTCAGCAGTGTTTTAGATTTGGTGGACCAACTGCAAACTGCAAACTGTGAATCTGTGGTAAAGGCCTCTCGTCCGTTTCATTTATCTCAACGATTGCGTAGTGATGAAGTTACTGAAGAGAATCGTCGTGAGGAATTCCAGTCTATCGCCCCTGAAATACATAACGGACTGTTTAGCGTTCCAAAAATGATAGAGTAACCGGATAAATAATGCACAATCTAACTATCTCCGAGCTCATCAAAGGGCTACAAAACAAAGAATTTTCGAGTGTTGAACTAACCCAACACTTTCTTGAACGTATTCGCCAAATAAATGATCAATTTAATGCCGTGATTACGGTAACTGCTGCCCAAGCTCTCAAAGCGGCAGCTTTGGCTGATGAACAGCTTGCACAAGGAAAAGCGCACCCTATGTGCGGAATACCACTTCTCCATAAAGATATTTTTTGCACAAGTGACGTAAGAACGAGCTGTGGATCAAAAATGTTAGATAATTTTGTGCCTCCATATAATGCAACGGTGGTGGAAAATTTTGAGCAGGCTGGCGCAGTCATGCTGGGTAAAACCAATATGGATGAATTTGCCATGGGCTCGTCAAATGAAACGAGTTTTTATGGCCCAGTAAAGAACCCTTGGGCCACAGATTCTGTACCAGGAGGCTCTTCCGGAGGCTCTGCAGCGGCCATTGCTGCGAGACTTGCCCCTGGGGCTACTGCTACTGATACTGGTGGTTCAATTCGCCAACCAGCGGCTCTTTGTGGAATTAGCGGGCTGAAGCCAACCTACGGACGTGTGTCTCGTTGGGGCATGATTGCCTTTGCATCAAGTTTGGATCAAGCAGGCCCGATGGCGCGTACAGCGGAAGACTGTGCAATATTGCTTAATTGTATGGCGAGTTTCGATGAAAAAGACTCAACATCTGTAGAAAAAGATGTTCCTGATTACAGCTCTTCTTTAAGAGATTCAATCAAAGGCCTAAAGATAGGGATTCCCAAAGAATACTTCTCAGAGGGTCTTCATCCGGGCACTCAAGACGCAGTTAGAACAGCCCTTGCGCAGCTAGAGTCTGAAGGTGCCGAGTTAGTCGATATAAGTTTGCCAAATTCCAGTCTGTCTGTACCTGCGTATTATGTGATTGCGCCAGCAGAGGCCTCTGCCAATTTATCGAGATTTGATGGCGTAAAATATGGATATCGTTGTGAGAATCCAAAAGACCTGCAGGACCTGTACTGTCGAACACGGTCAGAGGGCTTCGGTGAAGAAGTTCAAAGACGTATTCTAATTGGAACCTATTGCCTATCCGCAGGATATTATGATGCTTATTACGGCAAGGCTCAGCAGGTTAGACAGCTCATTCAGCAAGATTTTTCAGAGGCTTTTAAATCAGTAGATTTAATAATGGGCCCCACCTGTCCATCACCCGCGTTCAAGTTTGGCGCCAAGGGTGATGATCCAGTGGCAATGTATTTGGAAGATATCTACACCATTGCTACCAATCTTGCGGGCTTACCTGGAATGTCGGTTCCCTGTGGTATGGTCGAAGGGAAGCCTGTTGGGTTACAAATCATCGGTAATTACTTCGATGAATCGCGCATACTGAACGCCGCACATCAGTTTCAGCAAGTAACCGATTGGCACACCCAAGCTCCGGAGGGTCTCTGATGAACTGGGAAACTGTCATTGGTCTTGAAATACATGTTCAACTTGCTACTAAGACAAAAATTTTCTCAGGAGCAAGCACCTCCTTTGGTGCCGAACCAAATAGCCAAGCCTGTGCTGTTGACTTAGCAATGCCAGGCACTTTGCCTGTCCTTAATAAGCAGGCTGTTCACTATGCAGTGATGTTTGGCTTGGCGATAGATGCTGAAATTGAGCAAGAATCTGTTTTCGAAAGGAAAAATTATTTCTATCCCGATCTTCCAAAAGGCTATCAGACAACACAGTTAGAGAAACCTGTTGTTGGACGTGGTTCAGTTGTAATCCAGCTTGAAGATGGAACCAGTAAAGCAATCCGTATCCATCATGCTCATCTTGAAGAAGATGCTGGGAAGTCAACTCATGAGGGAGATTTACCTCATGGTGTATCAGGTGTCGACCTGAATAGGGCAGGCACTCCGCTGATCGAAATTGTTTCTGAACCTGACATGCGCAGTGCTGAAGAGGCCGTAGCCTTTGCGAAAAAGCTGCATAGTATTGTCACCTCCATTGGTATCTGTGATGGAGAGATGAGTCAAGGTAGTATGCGTTTTGATGTTAATGTTTCGGTACGACCTACAGGAAGTTCTACCTTGGGTACGCGCACTGAAACTAAAAATCTTAACTCGTTTAAATTCATGGAAGAGGCTATCGAACGTGAAGTAGAGCGACAGATCGATTTGATAGAAGATGGAGGAACCGTTATCCAAGAGACGCGTCTCTATAATGGCGATACCAAGGTCGCTAAATCAATGCGTAGTAAGGAAGAAGCTAATGACTATCGTTATTTTCCTTGTCCTGATTTATTACCCGTTATTGTGACCGATGAGACTATTGATGAGTTGCGCCGGTCTCTGCCTGAATTGCCTGATGCTCGCATGGAACGATTTATTCATGAGTACTCACTATCAACCTATGATGCAAATATATTAGCAAGTGATCCAACTATGTCAGTATTTTTTGAATCATCCGCTGCCCGCTCAAACAATCCTAAGTTAACTGCCAACTGGATGATCGGAGAGCTTACTGCTCGTTTAAATAATGAAAATCTTACCTTCATCAATTCTCCTGTATCAGCTGAACAACTGGCCGGCCTCGTTGCTCGTGTTGCTGACAACAGTATTTCTAACAAAATGGCTAAACAGGTGTTTGATGCTATCTGGCAAGGCGAAGGTAGTGCTGATGAAATTATTGAGACCAAAGGTCTCAAACAAGTCTCTGATAGCGGTGCTCTCGAAGAAATAGTGACTGATGTTTTAGAGGCCAATCCCGCGATGGTTGAAGACTTTGTAAACAGTGATGAAGGTAAACGAAAAAAGAAACTCGGTGGCTTTATGGGTCAAATAATGAAAGCGTCCAAGGGGCAAGCCAACCCTCAACAGGTAAATAAAATATTGCTGCAAAAGCTCAATGAGCTGTTATAGATGGGAATGCTGTAATGAAAGTGACGCGGTATTCAGAAGGTTGCGGCGCGTTGATCAGCGACATTCAGCTTGCTGACCTTAGTGTTTCTCAGTTGGCAGATCTCCGAACAATATTTGCAAAGCACGGGCTTTTGTTTTTCCGCGATCAAGATTTTTCTCCTCAAGACCATCTACAATTTGCACAGCGTTTTGGCAGTATCGTGGTGAATAAATTTTTTAGAGCTACCGAACAGTTCCCAGAGATTGCTGAAGTTCGAAAAGAAAAAGATCAACAGACCAATATTGGTGGTGGTTGGCATACAGACCACTCCTATGATGATATTCCCGCNATGGGGTCTATNCTCGTAGCCCGCAAACTTCCAGAAACNGGAGGCGATACCCAGTTTGCCAATCTCGCNAATGCTTANGATGCNCTCTCTCCANANNTCAAATCACGCATAGAGAATTTACGNGCGGTCCATTCAAACAAGCACCTCTATGGAGAAAATGGTCTTTATCGAATGACCGACTTAGCTGAGCATCTTGGNGGTATGGATCGAGTGGGTGATGCCACTCACCCAGTAGTNATTATNCATCCAGAAAGTGGCCGCAAAGTACTCTATGTGAACCCGGGGCATACTATTCAATTTGAAGGATGGGACTTTGCTGAAAGCCGGAATCTTCTAGATGAGTTATATGCCCATGTGACTCAACCTCAATTCACTTGCAGTTTTAACTGGTGTCCNGGCTCAGTAACTTTTTGGGATAATCGTTGTACCTGGCATCAGGCAAACAATGACTACCAGGGCCAAGCTAGACTAATGCATCGTATTACCTTGGCAGGGTCCGCCTTAACAGCGGCTTAAGTCCAAGGATGCCCGCTATGCGTAAAAAAGGTGATTTACCCAAAAAACATTGCCTAAACTGCGGACTGCCCTTTACTTGGCGGAAAAAATGGGCCCGGAGTTGGGAAGAGGTTCGGTTTTGTTCCCAGCGCTGCAAAACTGAAGCTCGACGTAAATCAAAATAAGATGCTAACTATGCCCACAAACACGCAACACACAGATATTTTGATTATTGGCGCAGGTCTTGCCGGGTTAAGTGCTGCTTCAAAACTTAGCAAACTTGATGTTGAAGTGACTATTGTTGATAAGGGTAGAGGTGTCGGCGGTCGTTTAGCTGGGCGCAGGATAGGGGATGCTAGCTTTGATCATGGCGCTCAGTTTATGACCACTCGTGATCCACGGTTTGTGGCTCAAGTGCAACAATGGTTAAGTGCGGGAGTCGCTGAGGAGTGGTACAGCAGTTTCCCCGGTCAACCTAACAGCCATGCTCGCTATCGCGGAGTGCCTACGATGACTGCAATCGCTAAGCACCTTGCAGAGGGCCTAAATATTCAAAAAGAGACCAAGGCGTTGTCCGTTGCTATTGACCGTGATAATTGGCTAGTGGAGCTGGATAATGGTCGCAGGATAAATGCAAAAGCCCTCTTAATCACATCACCGGTACCACAAACCCTGGATTTACTAGCCAGCAGTGATCTCAAATTGACAGCCTCGAATCAAGCTAGGCTGGAGCGTATTAATTATGAAAGCTGTATTGCCGTTATGGCAATTCTGGACCAACCTAGTTTTATCGATCCACCAGGTGCTCTAGCATTTGATAAGGGCCCAATCGCATGGATCAGCGATAACTTACAAAAAGGAGTTTCTGTCATTCCGTCGGTAACCATTCATGGTAGTGGTGATTTTAGTCACAAACACTTTGGCGATAAGCGAGATAAAATTGCTCAACAACTGATTAATGCCGCCAAGCCTTATTTAGGAGCTAACGTCGTTGATTTTGAAGTGCACGGTTGGCGCTATAGCAAACCAGTGGTCGTTGACCCAAGCCCCTGCATGGTAGCTAGCGAGGCAACTGAACTGCCAACTTTGGTTCTAGCAGGCGATGCCTTTGCGGGGCCTCGTGTCGAAGGTGCCGTGATTTCTGGATGGGCTGCAGCAGATTTTCTTACCAGCTCATTTAGGTAGACCTACTATTCATTGTAACTCTCTAGACAGCAAACCTGTGTCACCGGTTATACTATTGACCTCTCTATCAGGTAAAAGCAATCTAATCCGATGACAATTGAGTCTGCTCTTCTTACACGCAGTGAATCTTCTTGCGAACTTTGTCGCTCTACTGACGATCTGCAAATTTTTGCTGTTCCTCCATTCGAAAGTGCTGAGCCCGACTATTGCCTGCTCATCTGCAGAATATGTGATGATCATTTAGAAGGCTCATCATCAATGGATGTGAATTATTGGCGCTGCCTTAATGACACGATGTGGAGTCAAGTTCGACCTGTACAGATAATGACATGGCGTCTTTTAACAAAACTGAACTCTGAGCCCTGGGCCCAAGATTTGCTTGATATGTTGTGCCTGGAAGATGATACTTTAGCTCTAGCCAAGACTGGAACCTTTGATGGCGACGCACCTACTGTTAAACATAAAGACAGTAATGGTGCTCTGCTAAAGGCAGGCGATTCAGTTACACTGATTAAAGACTTAAATGTTAAAGGTGTCAGTTTCACTGCTAAACGCGGAACTGCAGTGCGCAACATCTCTTTAGTTGAAAATAATTCAGAACAGCTAGAGGGCCGGATAAATGGCACTCAAATCATCATATTAACTAAATTTGTAAAGAGGGTTAACTAATGGAAAAAACTGAGCAAGAACTCCGAGTCGAGCTGGCTGCCTGCTATAGAATCTTCGACTACTTAGGCTGGACGGAGCTTATTTACAACCATATTACCGTCAAGCTTCCAGGGAACGACCATCATTTTTTGATCAATCCGTACGGGCTGCACTACAGCGAGGTAACCGCCTCCAATCTAGTCAAGGTTGATATTGATGGCAATATAATGGAAGACACAGAATATACCGTAAACCCTGCTGGTATTCTTATCCATACTGCTGTCCACGGTGCCAGAGAGGATGTGCAATGTATTACCCACACGCACACTGATGCAGGAATGGCCGTAGCCTGCTCAACAGAAGGTCTGCGCACTGACAACTTTTACTCAGCGCTTCTTCAAAACAGGGTGGCCTACCATGACTTTGAGGGTCTTACCGTCCTAGATGATGAAAAACCTCGTTTAATCGCCAACATTGGGAATAAAAATCTACTCATTCTGCGCAATCACGGTTTACTAACCTGTGGTCGTTCAATTCCGGAGGCTTTTTACAATATGTGGGCCCTTCAGAGATCTTGTGAGGTCCAAGTCGCTTGTGATGCTACAGGGAAAAATATTATTCCAGTGAGTGACGAAATTCTTGCCAAAGCGGAACAACTGATGACTATTCAGTCAGCGGGTACACCGGCTGGACAATTGGAATTTAGTGCTCTGGTCCGCCTGATTGACAAGATTGATCCTTCCTATAAAAATTAACCAAGCCTAATAGAAACGCCTCTAACAGGGGCATTTCTATTGTCTTATTCTACAAATTATTTCATTAATTCTCGAGAAATAATCAACTTCATAATTTCGTTACTGCCTCCGTAAATTCTCTGTACACGTGAATCAGCAAAAGCTCTACAAACCGGATATTCCCACATATAACCCCAACCACCATGAAGCTGTAGACATTCGTCCGCCACCTTACATTGTAAGTCAGTGGTCAGTAATTTAAGTTTTGATGCGGTTACCGTATCTAGCTTATCTTCGAGTAATAGCTCAGTACAACGATCACAAAATACCTCTGCGCTGGTCACTTCAGCGGCTAACTCAGCGAGCTTAAACTGTGTATTCTGAAAGGATGCCACCGTGGTTCCAAACGCTTTACGATCTTTGGTATAGGCAATAGTCGCTTCCAATATGGCCTGAGCATTAGCCACCGCGGTCACACCGATGGAGAGCCTTTCTTGGGGTAAGTCCTGCATCAGATAAATAAAACCGCGCCCCTCTTCACCGAGAAGATTTTCTTTGGGCACTTTGACATCTTGAAAAAATAATTCTGATGTATCCTGAGCTTTTAATCCCAACTTGTTCAAGTTTTTGCCCTTACTAAAGCCAGGGAAATCCGCTTCTACCAAAAATAAGCTAATACCTTTAGATCCAGCTGAGGTGTCTGTCTTTGCTACGACTATCACTAGGCCCGCTTTTTGACCGTTAGTAATAAAAGTTTTAGACCCATTCAGAATGTAGTTCTCTCCATCGAGTACTGCTGTCGTTTTAGTCCCCTGCAAATCAGAACCAGCACCCGGCTCAGTCATAGCAATTGCAGTAATTAATTCACCCGACACGCATCGTGGAAGATACCTTTTCTTTTGATAATCGCTACCATAACGGACAATATAGGGTACGGATATATCATTGTGCAGTGACCAGCCTAAACCAGTGCAGCCAGAACGACTGACTTCTTCATTAACAATACAGTTGTAAAGAAAATCTGTGCCCACCCCGCCGTACTCCTCGGGCACCATTGGACACAAAAAGCCCTGCTCTCCNGCCTTCAACCAAATATCATCACTCACCATGCCGTTACTTTCCCATTGCTCATGGTTTGGCATGGCTTCTATTTCAAGGAATTTACGCAGGGAATCACGAAACATTTCGTGGTCAGAATCATACAGCTGTCTTGGAATCATAATCATCTCTCGAGTCAATTTGGAGCAAATGTTAACAATAGTAGCAAGGCAAGCTAGTAAATTTGGTGACTCATGCGTTCTAAGTCGGGCTTACCCTGGAATTAAAACAGAGTACCACTAGTAATAAAGACAGCAGTACCGATGCTGATAGTCCAGTACACGCTCTGTGTTTTGTAGGCTGCACAAATTGCCGCGATTCCACCCCAAAGATATGGGTTGGTATAACCAATATTAAGTTCTTGTTTTTGNATAANAAGAATTGGAACAAAAATGGCTGTTAAAACTGCTGGCGCACTAAAACTCAATATTTGTCTAATATTTGGACCAAGGCGCAATGGCAATCTGCCTTCTAAAAATAAGTATCTTGTAGTAAAGGTAATAAATGCCAGTAAAATGATAGTTATCAAAGTCATTGTGCTGCTCTCAATTTCTGGATAGCAAAACCTGATAACATCCCTATCAAAGCTGCAGATACCAGTCCTAATTTAATACTGTATATCGAAAAGATCACAGATAGAGAGGCCGAAACTAAAACACAGACCAAAATAGGAAGAGTTTTTATATCTGGAATTACCAGAGCAATAAAGGTAGCAGCAATTGCAAAATCAAGGCCAAGGTGAGTCAGGTCAGGTAACCATGTACCGGCAATGATGCCTATCGCCGTCCAAGCATTCCATGCAAGGTAAAAGCTTCCTCCTGCACCTAACGCATAATATAACCTAAATATATTGTTGTATGCTCGACGATCGCCAGATAGAGAAAATAACTCATCGGTGAGCAGAAAACCTAGGCCAACCCGCCAATGGGCAGGCTTGTGTTGCAATTTATCTCTCAGGGTTAAACCGTATAGAAAGTGCCGCGAACTAATTACTAGGGCGCTGAATAAAATGGTCAACAGTGGCGCACCTTCAGCCATTAACTCAACGGTGACAATCTGCACCGCCCCACCAAAAATAAATGCACTAAATAATTGCGCTTCAAACCATGTAAAGCCTCGCTGTATGGCTAATGAACCAAACAGAATACCCCAAGGTAAGACAGCTAAGCTCAGAGGTAACATATCCAATGAACCTTTGATCACCGCAGATAGCAAAGCTTTTTGACGNCTGATCATCAATCTCGACTCTTCACACTTGATACTCGCTCGCTGACATTAATNTNTTAGACAAATTTACGAATCAACCAATTGGGCAAAACATAGATGATTTTTGCCGCTAAGATCCAGCGTCGAGTGATATAAACATGATTCTTTTTACGGACGATAGCTCTNACAAGCTGNNTTACTGCTTTTTCAACTGACACAGTACCAATTGGTTTAGTTTCTAACATCGGNGTATCAATAAAGCCAGGTTCTACCGTAGTAATAGTAATGGGCAGTCTGAGAACGCGCTGCTCGAGACCGCATCCCATTCAAGTAATTGGAAACAAAGGCTTTAGTAGCATGATATGTCAGAGCCAAACCGCCAGATAAATGCGCAGCTAAGGAAGAGACACCCACTAAGTGGCCACCACCGCGCTTTANGAAATGATTCATTGCATCCATGGACATAGCGGTAAAACCACGAACATTGACATCTATCATCTGTGACTCTACGTTCCAATCAAGCTTTTTCTCAGAGGCCCCAACACCTGAGTTGACAACGATTAACTCTACATCACCCATCACATCGATCAGNCTGGCTAATTGTGTTCGCGCAATATCAGTATCGACGAGATCAGTTACCTGNACAAAATGCTCCCCAGGTAACAGCTCACTTAATTCATTCAAACGCTCAATACGACGTGCCATGAGCCCCAACTGATATCCTTGTGCNGCGAGTTGAATGGCAAGCTCATAGCCGATACCTGAACTGGCGCCAATAATTATTGCTTGTTTCATAAAATGTGCCTTTTTTTGGACAGCGCAGTGTAGCGGCAATAATCCNTGGTGAAAAGGCTAATTAAAAACGAGATAAGACACCANTAAGAAAAAANNNTAAATCATGCTTCGNTCTGTTTTATCATATTCTCGNTCAACNAGTAANAGATANTCTGCCCTGCTNTNGGACATTAAACGTCCNCGATCAATGGCAAAATAATCAATCAGNTTATTGAGNTCTCTTTGNGATCTNGGAAAGATAGNTGGCTGTNTGCCTGAATTTTCTGTNTGAGTNAAATGAGATTCATCGCTGATACCATATCGATAAAATGGTAGGTGTCTTCGTGAATCNCGGGGATTAATAATTAANGCACCCGNNGTCTCACTTATATTAGGCTCCAATGCTTCGATCAAAGCTCTAACAAANCTATCNTCAAGATAACTAAATACATCCCAAAATAAGCATATATCTATCTTAGTGGATGGTCCCAAATTGAGTANATANCTCAGTGAATCNACTTTTTGCTGATGATTAAGGTCTGGATTGGGTAAAGCTATACAGTCTTCAGAGTACAAATCAATAAAATTTAATTGACACCTGTACTGACTGAAATATCTAACGGTAGATGAGATTGCGTGTCCCATATCTAGCACAACTAATCGATTATTCACATCAAGGCGTTTAAATAGATCAGGCAATAAACAGCTAGGCACAATATTGGGCCCCTGTTGAACAGGCATAGGAAAGGTCTTAACCAATGCTTGGTTCATCACTTATTATTTAGGAGGCTTTGGAGTCGACTTGATCAGAATCCGCTGCAGTAAAATGCGTTTTGACATTTCGCACGGCAGCCACCGGCTCTGCAGGACTCATTTCAATACTACCTTTGAACTTTGCACCGTCCTCAAGGCTAACCCTGGGGCACTCAATATTACCCAAGACGTTACCGGATGAAGTGATAATCACATTTTCTAATCCCGAAATATTCCCTGTAACCGAACCTTCGATGGAAACGACATTAGCCGTAATATCCGCGTTAAGCACACCTGAATTGGCGATATGAACATGATGACTTTTTGCGGTAATCTGGCCTTTGACTTCTCCTGCAATCACCAAATCCTCTTGACTAACCACCTGACCTTCGATTTTGACACCTGCTCCAATAAGCGCAGTATTATCAGACATTGGTTTAGAATCACCACCCTCTGCCGCCATCGACAAATCTGATTCAGAACCTTTAAGTAAACTCTTATATTTATTAAGCATAGTATGTACCTAGTAATCATCTCAATATGGAACACGTTTTCCACTGAGGGATCGACCATATAAACACAGGAATCTATGCTGTTCTCTATAGTTTTTAGAGCTCAGTTATGTTGCTTTCTAGTTGTTCTTGGCTCTCTAACCACTGCTCTTCACAATTCTTAAGTTGCTGTTTTATATCAGCTTGATTTTCCAAAGCATCCGTTAGAACCCTCTTTTTGTCGTCTTTGTAAATAGTCTCATCTGACAGCTGGTNTTCAACTTCTTTTAACTGTCCCTCCAATTGNGCAATCAAGACCTCCAACTGACGAATTTTCTTAGTTACNGGCGCCAATTTNTGTCTATCTNGAGCGGCTTTTTGACGATTAGCCTTTTTGTCTTGAACGCTCTCTGTAACAGCACTATTTGCTGGAGATACATCCCTAACAAAATTTTTCAACCAATTTTGATAATCCTTTAGGTCTCCTTTAAATTCCCCTACAACACCCTCAGCCACCAAGTAGAACTCATCCACCGTGTTACGCAACAAATGTCGGTCATGAGATATCACCACTAAAGCCCCTTCATAACTTTGCAATGCCATTGTCAATGCGTGGCGCATTTCTAGGTCTAAATGGTTAGTGGGTTCGTCCAATAGGAGTAAATTCGGTTTTTGCCAAACAATTAAAGCAAGAGCTACCCGAGCTTTTTCACCTCCAGAAAAGTCTTGGATAGAATCAAGTGCTTTATCATTGTGGAAATCGAAGCCACCAAGAAAATTCCTTATCTCTTGATCTGTCGCTGTTGGAGTAATGCGCTGAATGTGTAGCAGCGGGCTTGCTTGTAAATCTAACACCTCCAACTGATGCTGAGCGAAATAACCTACCTTAAGATTTTCCCCAAACACCCGAACACCGTTTATCAGATCTAAGTCTCCGGTTAGGCTGCTAATTAGCGTTGATTTACCAGCACCATTAGGGCCCAGCAAGCCAATTCTAGTCCCAGGTTGTAGGTCAAAATTCACATCGTTGAGCACGGCCTTTCCAGAATATCCCAAAACCCCCTGACTAATATTGACCAAAGCGCCAAAGGCCTTTTTAGAAACGGGAAAATTAAAATAAAAGGGAGAATCAACATGAGCTGGCGCTATACTCTCCATTCGCCGGAGTTCTTTTAACCGGCTTTGTGCCTGCTTTGCCTTAGAGGCTTTATATCTAAATCGAGCAACAAATGCCTCTACATCTTTCCGGCGTTTTTGCTGTTTCTCGAAACTAGCTTGTTGCAGAGCCAATCGCTCTCCACGAAGTCGTTCAAACGCAGAGTAATTGCCCTTGTAGCTATTAGTTTTCTGATGCTCCAATTGAATGACACGACTGACCACGTTATCCAAAAAATCACGGTCATGGGAAATCACTAGAAGCGTTCCGATATAACTTTTGAGCCATCCCTCTAACCAGAGAGTAGCATCTAAATCTAAGTGATTGGTTGGCTCATCAAGTAAAAGTAAGTCAGATGGACTCATGAGGGACTGGGCTAGATTTAAGCGAATCCTCCAACCCCCAGAAAAACTATTAACCGGCTGGCTAATTTCTGACTGATGGAATCCTAATCCATGGAGCAGTTGCTCCGCTCGTGAGTGGGCATCATACCCATTAATCGTATCCATTTGCTCGTAGGCTTTGGCCAAGCGGTTGTTATCTTCGTTTGCGAGAGCTTTCTCAATATCATTTTCAATAGATCTAAGAACAGGATCACCGTCAATAACAAAATCTAACGCACTGCGCTCCGAGGTCGCAAGCTCTTGAGCCATGTGCGCAATACGCCAATCTGAGGGTATGAATAGCTCTCCAGCGTCCGCACTTATTTCACCCATTAGCAGCTTAAATAGACTCGATTTACCACTTCCGTTAGCGCCAATTACGCCAATATGCTGACCAGGATGAATCGATAACTCGGCATCGGACAATAGTAGTTTTATGCCACGACGCAACTCAATATTAGAAAACGATATCATTATTCTTGGACTACCTTAGTTTATTCAAATCCCAAGAAACCACCAGATTGATGACCCCAAAGCTTGGTATAAATACCGTTTTTTCTAAGCAACTCTTGGTGTGTCCCCTGCTCGATTATTTTGCCCTCATCGAAAACAATCAGTCGATCCATTGCCGCAATCGTTGATAACCGGTGTGCAATAGCGATTACAGTCTTACCCTCCATCAACTGATATAAACTCAGTTGAATAGCAGCTTCGACCTCAGAATCTAATGCGGATGTTGCCTCATCCAAAACCAAAATAGGAGCATCTTTTAACAAAACTCTGGCGATGGCAATGCGCTGACGTTGACCACCAGACAAAGTTACCCCTCTTTCGCCAACATGAGCATCATAGCCTCCTCTCCCCACGTTATCTCTGAGGGACAAAATGAAATCATGAGCCTGCGCTTTTTTGGCCGCTACCACCATCTCTTCCTCTGTGGCTTCAGGTCGGCCAAACATAATGTTCTCTCTTACCGATCGATGAAGTAAGGATGTATCTTGAGTCACCATAGCAATATTAGAACGTAAGCTTTCTTGCCGAACGCCTTCTATGTTGTGACCGTCAATTGTAATTGCCCCACTTTGAATATCATAGAAGCGTAGCAACAGACTTACTAAACTTGATTTTCCTGCTCCACTGCGGCCCACAATGCCTACTTTTTCGCCGGCGGGAATCTGAAGATTTAGATTTTCA
Source organism: Porticoccaceae bacterium (assembly GCA_002685195.1). Taxonomy (GTDB): domain Bacteria; phylum Pseudomonadota; class Gammaproteobacteria; order Pseudomonadales; family Porticoccaceae; genus HTCC2207. Next base: position 4,054 of record NYWV01000065.1, on the reverse strand, counting down.
AAAACAGCTTCGTTCGTGTTGTAACTAAAGTTAACGCTATCAAAGATGATGTCACCACGATTCACATTGAGTGCTATAGCATTCGGTTTATCGTTGACTTTACTTGGTACAGATAATGTATTGATACCATCCTGTACCGTACCTATATTTTCAAAAAGACCGCTTATTTCCCATAAAATCCAATGCGACATACTGGTCAGTCGTATTGCCAAACTCATAACAATAGCGATTGCTCCAGGCGTAATTGACCCATTAAGCCAGAGATAAATACCCAAGGCCGCCGTAGAAAAAACCAGCGACATATTTAATGCCCAAAGACAAATATTTAGTTTTGTAACCAACCTCATTTGAGGGTGCACAGTATTGAGAAATTCACTCATCCCATCACGAATATATGCTGACTCTCGATTGCTGTGGGAGAACAATTTAAGGGTAATAATATTGGTGTAGCTGTCGACAATTCTGCCGGTCATTAAAGAGCGAGCATCTGCCTGAACCATTGCAATCTTTTTCATTTTAGGCACAAAATAACGCTGAACGATAATGTAGAAAAACAACCAAATAATCAGCGGAATACACAGACGAGGATCAGCACTTGCAACCAATATAAGCGCTGTGACCATGTAGATTGCCACAAATAACATTACATCGAGTAACTTCATTACGGTATCGCGCACCGCTAGTGCGGTCTGCATAACTTTAGTTGCTATTCGACCACTAAACTCATTTTGAAAGAACCCGTAACTCTGGTTTAGTAGATAACGGTGGGCCATCCATCTCACAGACATCGGAAAATTACCCATTAATGTTTGATGAACAATCAGTGAGCGCATAGCGTTAGATAACGGAATTAATATGAGCATGAAAATTCCCATACCGATCAAAGTGCTTCCGGACTGCTCGATGAATGTCTCAGGGTTACTCTCTGATAACCAATCCACGACCTGCCCTAGAATCCCAAATAGCAACGCTTCAGAAATTGCAGTAATTGCAGTCAAAAAAGCCATCAACAATAGCCAAGGCTCCATACCGCGCGAGTAATGACGACAAAACTGATACACACTGTCTGGCGGTCTTTGAGCAGCTTTTTTGGGAAATGGATCGACTAGGCGCTCAAAAAAACCAAACATTAAGATTCCTCAATAAAACTTTTAACATCCCATAAACAGCTGAGATTAGGTGTGAACAAAGATGGACGCAATGATACCAACTTGTACTCTATATAGATAAACCTTAGAGCCAATGGGTCACCAAAAACTTAATAAATCTAAGATACCTAATTTTGAGAACTCTCGTCTTGTTGCCAAACAGGGTGCTTGGTCATAGATGCTAAAAAAAGATCTGACTGCAACAGGTATGCTAACCAGCCACGTAACTTTGCATACGGAGTTTTTTCAAACCAATTTGGATCAACCCCTGCAAATTGACGGATAAAGGGGAATATCGCTATATCAACCAAACTTATTCTGTCAGCCATCAAGAAACGATTAGATTGTAAGCGATCTTCTAATCGGACTAAAAATCGTTCGGCATCTGTCCTGTAATCAATTGGTGACCTACTGTCATCGGCCTTCTGGTATTTGTAGGCATCAAGATTCCGTTTNAACTCAGTGTCGTTGGCTTCAATTAAACGGCGCCCGAGTATTGGTATTTCAGCGGCCAACCAATTGTTAGCGTCACTGGCNTCAGGATAAGTGGATCTGATGGCCCAATGCATAATGGCCAAGCTTTGATCCAGAACAGACCCATCATTTAAAACTAGAATAGGCACGGTACCTTTTGGAGATACTAACAACATCGCCCTAGGTTTGTCCGCCAGTAGAACTTCCCTAAGTTCAACAGGTATACTGCAGTGACAAAGTGTCATTCGAGCGCGAATTGCGTAAGGGCATCGTCGAAAGGAATAGAGTATCGGCAATTGCTGGACAAGTTCAGTCATGATGTAATTNTCCGTTGGATTACTACTACTATAAAACACCACTTTAGGAAAACATACTGACAATGAAAAATAGATCCTTTGATTTAATTGTGTATGGCGCCACAAGTTTTGTCGGCCAAATTTTAACCCGCTACCTTTTTGAACACATTGGTGTAGGGGGTAAAGTGAGTTGGGCTATCGCAGGGCGATCTGAAAAAAAACTATCTGTATTAAAAAGTTCTTTGGGGAGCAATGCAGACTCTCTTTCTGTCATTGTTGCAGATGCTAGTGACGAGGTTGCACTGACAACAATGTGTCAATCTGCTCGAGTCATTGCTTCTACTGTTGGACCCTACGCACTTTACGGAGAACCCCTCGTGAAAGCCTGCGCAGAAAATGGAACCGATTACTGTGACCTCTGCGGTGAAGCCTATTGGATTAAAGCTATGATTCTGAAGTATTCTGATGCGGCAGAAGCCTCCGGCGCGCGCATTGTCAGCTGCTGCGGATTCGACTCAATCCCCTCAGATCTGGGNGTTCACTTTTTACAACGCCAGGGTAAGCAGCGTTTTGGTAAATATTTTGATAATATTAAATTAGCTGTAAATACCATGAAAGGTGGTGCCTCTGGCGGTACTCTTGCCAGTATGATTGAAGCTGTAAAAGCTGCAAAAAGTGATCCGAAACTTCGTAAAGAAATGAACAACCCTTATATCCTTTGCCCTGAAAACAAAGAACTTTGCCATCCCCAAGTCAGCATTAAGGGCCCTGTATTTGATATGGATTTCCAACGTTGGTCAGCCCCATTTATTATGGANGCGATCAATGCTCGAGTGGTTTTNCGCTCAAATATGATTCTCGATACGCCCTATGGCGATAATTTTCTATATCGCGAACAGATGATGACCGGCCAAGGAATTAAAGGCCGATTATCAGCTTTTGGCCTCACTGCCGGTCTCGGATTTTTTGCGCTAAGTGTGATTATCACGCCTCTGCGAAAATTTATGCAGCGCTTTGTTCTACCCAAANCAGGAGAAGGGCCTAGCCCTGCAGCGCAGTTAGCTGGATATTTCGATGTTAGTTTACTAGGNAAAAATACCGACCAAAACTCTCTAACAGTCAGAGTAACAGGAGACCGCGATCCGGGCTATGGTTGTACAGCAAAAATGCTTGCTCAAGCCGGATTATGCTTGGCTTATGACTTTGAGGATGAAGACCCGATGGGAGGCTTTTTAACGCCTGCAACGGCCATGGGTGATCGGCTAATTAAGCGTTTGAGTGAGCATGCTGGTATGACCTTCACAGTCGACTAGCAATCGCCCACAAAAAAGCCCGCTTAAAATAGCGGGCCTTCCACATTCAGTAAAGTTAGCTGTTATTCCATGACGCGGTCTTTAATCACCATAAGTATAATTGCCACAGCGCCAGCATTAATAATTTCACTCATATTACCTAAAATAGCAGTGATGTGTCCGCCGATCACTGGAAGACCTCCAGCAGCTCCAGACATTGCCGATAAGGCTAAAGCAAATATCAGATAAAAAGTTCTGTTATCTTTATCCGCCTGATCACTCAAAAAACCTAAAGCCAAACCAAGTAACACCATAATCAATGCTGCTTCTGGAATAGCCGTAAAGGCTCCGATAACGGCTATCGCTACCGCTAATAGTCTTACTACTTTTAATGGACTCATACTATTACCCCTTATTTTTGTTTTAATATCTNAAAAGTGTCTTTTTAAAAAGCACATCTTGAACATAGCACGTAAATTACAGGAATGAAAATATTATAAGTTATTGATTTTATTCANATTNACATAAANATGGAGTNTTAACACAGNAATANCGAAGCATTTTCAGTCGANGAAAGAAAAGTAATCTTAGGNAAATTTTTTATTCGTAATCTGACAACAGCATCTCTTACATAANCTCAATAGAGATTGACTATTTGAGAACCTTTGCAGTTAGAGTTGGGCTCAAAAAAAGGCGCCTTAGGAGCGCCCCTTTTACTTTCAGCGTTTCCAAATATTGGTTAGTATCATAACCGCGATGATTACGCCTAAACCTGCTGACCCAAGAGAGACTATCACTTCTTGGATATTAGCCATGATGCCGCCAAAAAATGGCACATCCGGCC